>JANNUI010000568.1:0-33712 GCA_031395125.1 Chitinophagaceae bacterium
ATTATAGGCAAATAACCTTTCTCCGGGTCAGCAAGCACTGAACAAATTAGGTAAAAAAGGATACATAAAAAAACCGACTCTTTGCAGGTGAGAGGCGGTTGAAATCTGTTTGTAAGTGGTTAGTTTACCTGGTAATACTGGTTTGGTGGCATGCGGAACACCCGGCTTTTTAGAAACGTAACAAAATTGCTATACTCTTCCGGGTGGGTCTTTGTCCAGTTGTCGTAGGCGGCCAGGTTGTCCACAGGGCCAAAGAGCCACTGGTTATAAGCATCAAACATGCCTTCGGCCAATAGCTGCTTGTGATAATCAAACAGGCGGAACGGATACCTGCCGGAATAGCTGGCATACCAGTCCAGTATGAACCGGGTGCGGATCATGGTCAGTATTTCTGTGCTGATCCCGTTGCTCACCAGGGATGACTGCTTTGCTATGGTTTCCAGGAATTTTTTGGCGAATTCACTTTTGTTTCCTGCCTTGCCGGCAGGCAGGTTTTCCACGCCTGCCATCAGGTCGGCTTCGGCAAACAATTTTTCCTTGTAACCCTGCAGCAGTTGCTGTTTCATCGCAGCGCCCCTTTCGCCCAGGCTTTCCATGTTAATGAATATTTCGCCGTAAATAAGGCTCCACACCTTGTCTTTGGTGTAGAAGTAATAGTTAGCAGCATTGTAATAATTGCCACTGTAAGCCGGATCAACCCTTATTCCTTCTTCCCAGTAATTGATGGCGTTGAAATCCCTGATGGCCCAGAGCAGCTCACCATATTCGCTGAGCAGCGGGCCGCTTTTGGGGAATTTCTTCAGGGCCCTCTTGTACATCTTGTCGCATTCTTTAACTTCTTCAAGGGCTTTATATACATTCCCGGCGATCTGGAAGATCACTACATCGGCATCCTCTCTTTCTGTCAGTGTCTTCACACCTTCGAGGGCCTTGCTATAATCTCTCTTCAGGTAATAGCTCATCACCAGGTCTTTCTGCATTTCCAGGTTGTTCTTGTCCTGCTGCAATGCCCGGATGAGTACAATAATGGCATTGTCAAAATCGCCGGACCGCATAAAGGTCTTTGCAGTTTCATGCAACTTCTTCAGGTCATCCGGCTGGGCCGTTACGGCCATTGAACAAATACAAATGAGGGCAAGAAGAAAATATTTTTTCATAACACAAATTAAAAACAAAGAGACGCTGTGAGTGACGTCTCTGTTGCAAAAATAACAAATATTTGGAGGGAAATACAGGCACACGGATGGCACGGGTTAGTAGAATATATTTTTTGACAGGTTTGTTTTGGATCCTGCCTTGTTTTTATCAGGATAATCACAGATTTATCCCGCCATTGGCGGGATAAAAAACCCGTCTCACCTGTGTCATCCGTGTGCTTTTTTGACTGAATTCAGGTCTAAATCAAATGTGTCAGCAGCCCATCTCTCAGTTTCGGCTCAAACCAGGTGCTTTTGGGAGGCATCACATTCCCGCTGTCGGCGATGTTGAATAATTGTTCTATCGTAACAGGAAATAAGCTGAATGCCGCTTTCATTTCACCGTTGTTCACCCTTTTCTCCAGTTCTTTCAATCCACGGATCCCGCCCACAAAATCAATCCGTTTGTCTGTACGCTGGTCTTTGATGCCAAGTATCTTATCCAGTATGTTGTTGGATAAAATGGTGACATCCAGCACTCCGATGGGATCTTCGGTATAAGTGCCTTTCCGGGATGAAAGTATGTACCACTGTCCATTGAGATACAGGCCAAACTCATGCAACTGGACCGGTTTTACTGGCTCAGGACTGAGGGTCATGTAAAAATCATCCTGCAGGCGTGCCAGGAATTTTTCAGGTTTTAATCCGTTCAGATCTTTTACCACACGGTTATAATCCAAAATTGCCAACTGGCTCGCAGGAAAGATCGTGGTAAGGAAATATTTTGCATCATCGCTGCCCGGCATTGCTTTGCTCACTTTGGCTGCGGAGGCTGCCCGGTGGTGACCGTCAGCAATATAAGTGGCAGGAACAAAATTGTAAAACAACTCCGTGATGGAATTGATCACGATGTCCCTGTCCACCACCCAGATGCTATGCTGTATACCGTCGGAAGCGGTGAAGTCATACACCGGTTTGTTGCTGGCCTTCCATCCGTTGACCAGGGCATTCAGTTCCGTCACATCCCGGTAAGCCATGAACACATTACCGGTCTGCGCGGCAATCATCAGCATATGGTCAATGCGGTCTTTTTCTTTTTCCGGACGGGTGAATTCATGCTTCTTAATGGTATCACTGTTATAATCGTCCACAGAAGAAACGCAGACAAGACCGGTCTGGCTTCTTCCATTCCCGTCCGATCCGGCACGGGCGGGCATTATTAACTGATAAATGTAATAACAAGGTTTTTCTTCCTTCAGTAAAACATCATTTTCCATTAACTGCTGTAGGTTTTCTTTGGCCTTATCATATACTTCCCGGCTATGGATATCAATTCCGGCAGGGAGATCGATCTCTGATTTGGTCACATGCAAAAAAGAAACAGGGTTGCCATTGGCTTCTGTTCTTGCTTCTTCACTGTTCAGCACATCATAGGGACGGGATGCTACCTGCTGTGCCAGCTCAGGCCGTGGTCTCAGCGCATGAAAAGGTTTAATGGTGGCCATTGAGAATTGAATATTGATTATTGAATATTATCCTTTTTTAGCTGCAAATTCTTTCATCAGATCAGTCAAAGCTTTCACACTTTCCAGCATAAGTGCATTATACATAGACACCCGGAAGCCGCCCACACTGCGGTGCCCTTTTACTCCCACCATGCCTTCGGTCTTGCAGATTTCAAGAAATTCCTTTTCCAGTGCTGCATTATCCATTACAAACACCGCATTCATTTTACTCCTGTCTTTTTTTCGGACAGGGCCTTTGAAAACCGGAAGTGAATCCAGTGTTTTGTAAAACAAAGCCGCTTTTTCTTCATTGCGTTTTTCTATAGCAGCCACACCACCCTGTTCTTTCAGCCAGCGCAGGGTGAGCATAGCAACATATACGGCAAAAACAGGCGGCGTGTTCAGCATGCTGGCTTCTTTGATATGATTGCGGTAATCCAGGATGGTGGGAATAGTACGTTCCGCCTTTCCCAATATATTTTTATTGACCACTACGAGGTTCACCCCGGCGGCGCCCATGTTTTTCTGAGCCCCGGCGTACAGGAGATCAAATTTATTGAAGTCGAGTACCCGGCTCAGTATATCGCTGCTCATGTCTGCTACCAGTGGCACGCCACAGTCATAGGGCAGATGATGCCACTGCGTACCAGCAATGGTTTCATTGCTGGTGATGTGCAGGTAGACGGCGGTGGGGCTTACCTGCAATTGTTCCGGGATGGAAGTATAATTATCTTCTTTGGATGACCCGGCGATCTCCACATGACCAAAAAGTTTAGCCTCTTTGATGGCTTTATTGGCCCAGGCGCCAGTTTCAGTATAAGCAGCAATGGCATGTTCGTTTAGCAGGTTCATGGGTACCTGCATGAACTGGGTAGTGGCGCCGCCGTGCAGGAACAGCACTTCATGGTCATTATCCAGCAGCATCAGCTCTTTTACCAGTTGCCTGGCTTCTTCCATCACCGGTTGAAACAAAGGGGTGCGGTGGCCGATCTCGAGAATGGAAAGACCGGTATCATTAAAATTCAAAACAGCACGGCTGGCTTCTTCAAACACTTCTTTGGGAAGCACCGAAGGGCCGGCGTTAAAATTATGCAGCACTAACTTCTCCAATTGTAGCACTTGATTAAAATGAAGGTGCAAAAATAACAAAATTGTGAGCCCCGTCAGTAATAAAAAAGTCCCGCCGGACGACGGGACTTTTCAGCATACTAAACATTTTATTGTACTATCAGCCGTTTCTTATACTGGATATTGCCCAACTGCATACGGAACGTATAAACTCCTGCAGCCAGCCTTTCCCAGTTATAAGCAATCCGGTTCAGGCCGGGTTGTCCTGCGCCGTCTTCCTGCACAATTAACTGGCCGATATTATTGTACAGTTCAACATGGTATTTGGACATGCCATCCGGGATATAGAAGTCAAATGTAACCCGCCCGGTTGTCGGCACCGGGTATAGTTTATTTACATCTTCAATGTTCAGGGTAATCGCATCTGACATAAGACTCTTGCATCCATTCACCGTTACCTGCACCTGGTAAATACCATTTACAACGGGACGATACACCTGGTTAACGGCTCCGCCAATAGCTACTGTGCTGCTGAACCACTGGTTGCCGCTTGCTGCTGATGAAACCAGGTTGCCCACATTGGGTGTGATGACCGGTTTGGGAGGCGTAGGCAGCACCGTTAATGTAATGGCATTGGTGCTGATGGAAACCGGTGTAGCGCATTTGGCATTGGATACTTCGGTGCAGGTGATCACATCGCCGTTTACGGGGATGGGGATGCTGATGGAACTAAGACCAGTGGTGCCTGGGATCAGCACTCCGTTCCTGTACCAGTTGATGACCGGCGCTAAACCGGGGTTATTATTTGTTAAGGTGAAACTGGCTGCTTCACCAGCGCATAGTTGGGTTTTCGGTGAGCTGATGGAAGCCGTATGAACCAGGTTTGGCGAAACGATCATCGTAATGGCATTAGATGTAACAGTGGCCGGTGTGGCGCAACTGATGCTGGTCGTTTCCCTGCAGCTGATCACATCGCCATTGGCAAGACCAGATAATACAACGGTGGTAAGCCCGGTAGTTCCCGGAATTATCAACCCGTTTCTCAGCCATTCAATGGTGGGTGAACCGCCCTGGTTGGCTGCTGTCAATGTAAACGTAGCCGTTTGCCCCTGGCAGATATCATTATTGGGAGAGGAGATAGATACACTGTGCGCCAGGTTGGCGCTTACGGTTATGTAATTGTTGATCGTTTTAGTGTCTGTACCTCCGGGATTAATAACAGTCAGGCTAACATTATAAGTACCTGCTGTATTATAGGTAACAACGGGGTTGGTAGCGGTGGAGCCGGAAGGTGTACCACCCGGGAAATTCCAGGAATAGGTACTGTTGCAATTTGTGCTGTTATTAGTAAATGACACCGTCTGTCCCACACAAATATTCACCACATTGGCAACAAAATCAGCAACAGGGGGAGATGCTGCACAATCGACGGCGAGAGGGCTCTCCCATACCCCTCTTCCATATGTTGCTACCCTTATTTTGCCGGCAGCTTTTTGTATTTCCAGTTCATTGATGGCAACAAGAGGCAGGTTGTCTGAATAATTGGTCCAGTTAACATCGGGTTCTGTTTTGTGATACACACCGATATTCATGCCTACATATAGATTACGGGGACTATTATCATCTACCACCACCGTTCTGGCCACAATAGCAGGCAGGTTGGATGATATATTGGTAAATGTTGCGCCGGCATCTATAGATACAAACACACGGTTGCTGGTACTGTTGCATGCAATCCATATCTTATCGGGTATCAGCGGGTCAACTGTAATATCATTGATGGCGGCAGGCGCTGTTCTTGTCAGCCAACTGGCGCCATCATTCATGGTCACGTATAATGCAGAACCGTTTGAAGCATATATATAATTGGGGTTGGATGGCGCCACTGCCAGATCTGCAAGAGTAGTTGTAATGGTTCCGGCTGAAATATTGGTCCAGCTGCTACCACTGTTCGTGGATTTATACACCCCTGTCCATCCGCCGTACAAAATTGTTTCAGTGGTGGGATGCATCCAAAGTGGTGTCACCCATTGACCGGAGGAAGGCTGACCAAGACCTGAGTAGCTGTTCCCTCCGTTAAGAGAACGATACAACGCCCCGTTCTGACTGGTACCCCATAGTTTCAGGTGATCGGTCGGGCTTACAAGACCTTCCATACCATCGGCGCCGAGCCAGTCAACCCAGGTGCCGGAGGCCTGCTTTGCAACGCTTCCGTTATCCTGTGCGCCGCCAGTTATTACATTAGCATTTGTCGGGGAATTAGCGATGCGATAAAACTGCCGTATGTTGAGACCCGTGGAAAGATCGGTCCAGTTGTCGCCGTTATCAATGCTTTTATAAATACCTCCGTCTGAATGCGAATAAAGAGTACTGTTGATCCAATGTAGCCCATGCACATCGGCATGATTATATCCAAGGCTGTTGGGTAAAAACCATTCGGTAAGTGGGGTAAAGCTGGTGCCGCCATTGACGGACCGCCAGCAAATGATACCGGCGATATAAACATCATCGGCATTGGTGGGGGATACATCCATCCCCATATCGTAGGTTGCCTGCCCGCTGGTACCGGTTCCATTGGAAGGATAGCCGAAATAATTGGTGCCGCTGGCAGGATTTCCCACCACCGTTGTACTAAATGTGAGACCTGCATCGGTTGACCGGTACATTCTTCCGAAAAGACTTCCGCTGGCCTGCACGGCATAAACAATATTGGGATTGGCAGCAGAAACGGATACCAGCGTCCTGCCGGTATTGGTAATGCCCTGTGCAGCGGTTACCTGTGTCCAGATAATTCCGTTGTCAGTTGAACGATATACATCATTGCCTGAGGCATACATAATGTTCACATCACCGGGTTTGAATTCAATATCTTCCTTGCTGCCGGTATGTACCTGCGTCCAGCTGGTGCCACTGTTGGTGGACCGCCATATTCCGTTGGAGGCTGCAGCAAAAACAATATTGGTGGAGGTTGGGTGTATCAGTATTTTTCTGACAGTACCTGAGGGGCCTGCGCCGGTGGCTGTCCAGGCGGCGCCTGCATTTGTTGACTTAATGATGCCGACTGAACTGGTCATGCCGGCATAAACGATATTCTGATTGACTGGATCAATGGTCAAAGCATATACATTCATCCAGGTGGAGTTGTTATCTGTCAGTGGTGACCAGGTGCTGCCACCATTCGTGGTTTTCCAAATCCCACCTCCAGGAGAGCTTACATATATTATTTGTTCGTTGGAAGGATGAATGGCCAGGTAGGTGAGCCTGCCAGTGCCGGGGTTCCAACTGGTGGTACGGTTCCATCCGCTGGGTCCAAGAGGAATCCAGTTGGCTGCAGTGGCGGCGGACGGCATATTGGTTTGGGCCTGTAAATATAAATTCCATTCAGTTTGCGGTGTTATGTAGGTCCCGTTTTCATCCATATGAAATTTCCGCTCATACAGCCAGCGCTGGAATTGCTTGTAACCGGTGCCCTGCCCGGTACCCACTCTTTCGAAATGACGATTGGCAATGGCCTCAGCTTCCTGCAGGCTGATATCTGTCCGATCCATCAGGGCATAAATATCAAACTGGCCCTGAACAGAACCTGTAGCGGCTGATAACAGCAAAAAGAATAAAATTTTTTTCATAAGAGAATATTGAAGCGGTTGATAGGAATTGTCAGTGGTTATTGATAAAGGGTCAAAGGTAGAAAAATTACATGCAAGGGTACAGCGACCGGCTGTTTAATAAACAAACGGTTGAGTGGCCGTATCATATAACCGTATAACATACAGCCGGTTAGTTAGTATAAATACGGGAACCTATTCATGCTCCCTGCCTTTGATGGCGGTGTTCTTCCAGGCATTGTTCAACGATTCAAATTCTTTCAGGTCTTCAGCAGAGAATTCTTTGCCGGAAAGTTTGGTGAGGTCAGGCTGGCCTGCATTCACCCATGCCGTGTACCAGAAGGAGGCGATGGCATAAATGGACTGCCGCATTCTTCTTTCAATCATCCCTTTCAGTATTTCATTATAGGCTTTGGAAAATGCTGATGAATACTGGCGGATAGTAATGCCGTTGCGGTCTTCAAATGAATACTTCTGGTCCGGTGGAAAAGTCTTGCTGAGTTCTTTTTCAAATCTCAAAACGGTATCTGCGGCTGCGGCGCTTTCTAAAACCCTTTTCCAGATAAAATCTGCCGGGTTCCTGATATACTCAGCTTTACCAATAAAGAAATCCCACCCGGGAGTTATCGGGTTCTTTTCGGCCAGCAGTTCTGGTATGCGGCTCTCCCAAAAACCATGAATGCCTTTCTGGTCGGTGAACTGCCCGTTGTGGTTCTTGCAGGCATGCAGGGGCACATGGGCATCCGCCATGTAATGACCGATCTCTGCGGAGTATCTCAGGATCTTCGCCTGATTTTTTTCTTTGAAAGCATCAGTGAGCCGGTACAGCATTGTCTGCAGCCACCAGGGCACAGTACCATACGCATTTAATGTATCTTCTGAATATTTGGCCACCGCATCATTCCATTTCCGCGGCAGTGAGTCATACGGATATTTGCCATAATGGTCAATATCTATGTAATGCCGGGGAGCTTCTTCCGGTACGGCATATCTTCTCTTGTCCGGGTCCACTGAATGTTCAGCTAAAAAATCGATCTGTGGTTTGTACAGCGCCATCATTTCAGGCGGGAGCAGGAAGACGGAGTAATAATTGATCTTGCGGTGAGCATAGAAGCCCCAGCAGGAGCAGTTCTTGGAAATAAGCAGAAGTAATAATATTGCGAATATCCTCTGCATAGTATGGTTGAATTGTTTGTCCGAAGGTCAACTGACTCTCCAACGGAGTCCTTACGGACCTTTGGAGACTCCTTTAGAGATGGTTGTTGAAGAACCATCAAACCAGCATTAATTATTTTTTTACCTCTTCTTCTGCATCCACCACACCGCCGGACACCGCATATTTCATTGCATCGCCGGAACTTATCTTATCCAGCTTTCTCACCCTGCTGCGTGGCAACACATACAACTGTCCTGCCCAGTGGAAGGCCTGGGGAATGTAAACGGAAACCATTTCGGCGCCCATATCAAACTTTTCCAGTTCTTCATCCGTCAGGAAACCCATGATCCATACATCATCGGCAAATGCGTTGGCCAAAATGGGTTTGTTAAATTTTTTTTTCTCGCCGGTAAAGGCCCCAAAAAAATCCCTTACTGAAGAATAGATGTATTTGATGCCGGGTGTTTTCTCCAGCCAGGAGTCAAAAAGGTTGAACAGCTTCGACTGGATAAAAACAGAACTCAGGTAGCCGATCAGAATGATCGAGACCAGGATGATGGCGAAACCTGCCCCGTAATTTTTCACTTTATACCGGATGATATTACCGGCCACATCTTTTACCGGTTCCCGGAAGATCGGGAGCCAGTTATCCACCGTAGAAACGATCCAGTAGATGGAATAAATGGTAACAGCCAGGGGGGCAAGGATCAGCAGCCCCTGGAGCAGGTAGGTGATTATTTTTTTGAACCGGAAAGGTTCACGGGGAAAAAAACGGGCAACACCATTTCTCATATAATCCTGATTATAAGTAAAGGTAGCAGAAAAAAAACCGGTGAACAGCGGGCAAAAACCGGTGAGAAGGGTCAAAAATAAGGGTGGAAACTTTGGTAACGAAAAAAGTTTCCATAGTTTTGTGCCCCCGATCCAACCGGGTCTAATTAGAATGGAACCAAAAGAAAGAATATCAACCAGGGCAGAGGAACTCTTCATGCAGTTTGGCATCCGCTCCGTTTCGATGGATGATATTGCCAACCATCTTGGCATGAGCAAAAAAACACTCTACCTGTATTTTGCCGATAAGGATGAACTGGTGCAGGCGGTGGTGGACAGTCATCTCCATGAAGTGGAGGGTGAATGTGTGATCTGCCGCCGGGAGGCCAAAGATGCCATCCATGAGATCTTCCTGACCATGGAGCATATCATGGAAGAGTTCACCAATATGAACCCGATGTTGTTGTACGACCTGGAGAAATTCCATTTTACTGCTTACCAGCGTTTCAGGGAGTACAAGGATAAATTCCTGCTGCAGGTGATAAAGGAAAACATGCAGTGGGGCATCAAAGATGAATTATACCGTCCTGATGTGAATGTGGATGTGCTATCAAAATTCAGGATCGAATCCATGATGATACCGTTTAACATTTCCGTGTTCCCTCCGGGTAAGTATAAGCTGGCGATGACCTCAGAACTGATTATTGAGAATTTTACGTACGGGCTCGCCACGATCAAAGGACATAAACTGATCCAGAAATACAATGAACAACGTAAAAAAAATCTTTCGTATGATGAAAGCAGGAAATAACAGATGGACCCTGGTAATGCTTATTGTTTTATGCACTACGTCAATAAAGGCGCAGCGGTACAGTATAACTGCCAAAGATGCCGTTGACATTGCTTTTAAGAATGCAAACGATATTAAAAACGCAAAACTTGACTACAGGATTGCAGAGGCAAGGAATAAAGAGATAATAGGAATGGCATTGCCCCAGGTGTCGGGTTCTTTGCAGGGCAACCATTACCTGTCGCTGCCGCTGATACAATTTCCTGATGCAACAGAAACGTCCATCTATGATGTATTAAAAAGAGAAGGCGTAAAAGACAGAAATGGCAACCCCATCACTGCCGACGGGCAGTTTAACGTTAGAAATTTTTCTTTTATGTCCCCGTGGAATCTGCAGATGGGAGCCACCGTGCAACAGCTGCTGTTTGAACCACAGGTGTTTGTCGGCCTGGAAGCAAGAAAAGCATTATTGCAATCAGGCGGTTTACAAATTAAAGTGACGGAAGATAAAGTAAGAGAAGCGGTGTATAAAAATTATTATGCAGTACTCATTGGTGAAAAGCAATTATTTTTTGTTCAGGAAAGTTTGAAGCGCCTCCGGAAATTGTCGCATGATATGGATATCATGTATCAAAACGGATTTGCAGAGAAACTGGATATTGATAAAGCCACTGTTTCACTCAACAACACCCGGGCTGTCGAAAATCAATTAAAAAACGGTATCACCATTGGCTATGCAGTTCTGAAAATGACCATGGGTCTGGCCCAATCTGATACCCTTGTATTAAAAGATACATTGACCCCGGCACAAATAAAGGAAGGAATTCTTGAGGAAAATTTTTCTTATGAGGACCGTAGCGAAATACAACTGCTTAATAATGCAAAAAAATTACAGGGTTATGATATCAGGCGTCACCAGCTTTCGTACGCTCCAACCGTAGCAGCATTTTATAGTTTTCAGGAAACCGGGCAACGAAATTCTGCTTCAATAGATGCAGGCAACAAGCCCTGGTTTTGGTACAACACCAATCAAATAGGCATTAGTGTCAGCATCCCCATTTTTGACGGGTTGCAGCGAAAATATAAAATTCAGCAATCAAGGCTTAACCTGGAGAAAGTTGAAAACACATTGGACCAGGCCAAAAAAGGAATAGACCTGGAAAAAACAGTGGCAAAAAATACACTCGTCAATGCCATTCTGACTATGGATGTGCAGGAAGACAATATGAAGCTGGCGGAAAAAGTGTACAACTCAGAAAAGAAAAAATATGAAGTTGGAACAGGGTCGAGTTTTTCAATTCTCAGCTCCGATACAGACCTGCAACAGGCTCAATCCAACTATTTCAAGGCATTGTATGATGCGATCATTGCTAAAGTGAGTTATTTAAGAGCGTTAGGAAAATTATAATTCAATTACGACTATAATAAAATGTTTATGAAAAAGTTTTTTGTTTTAATGATAATGATATCTGCTGTTGTAGTTGCCGGCTGTGGCGCCGGTGCAAAAGATAAGAAAGGGGATATCGGTGACATGAAAGCCAAATTGGAGAAACTGAAAAAAGAAAAAAACAAACTGGATGCCGGCATCCGCAAACTGGAAGACCAGATCGCCAAAGCCGATCCCAAAGCGGCACAACTGGCGCTAAAGCTGGTATCAGTAGATACCGTACGTACAGATACATTCAGACACTATATAGAACTGCAGGGAAAAATAGATGCAGAAGGTATGGCCTATGTAGCGCCAAAGGGACAGGGTGGACTGGTAAAAGCGATCTATGTGAAAACCGGGCAGCGGGTAAGCCGTGGGCAACTGGTATTGAAATTAGAAGATGCGATGGCAAGACAGGGTGTGATCGCTGCACAACAGCAAACCGGGCAACTAAAAGCAAGACTGGCACAGGCCGAAACAGTGTACAAACGCTACCAGAACCTATGGGAACAAAATATCGGTGCCGAGATACAGGTTATCAATGCAAAAGCAGATGTAGATGCAATGGCGGCCCAATTGCGGGCTGCACAGGCACAGGTGGCCATGGCGCAGGAACAGGCCAATATGTCCAATGTATATGCAGAGATAAGTGGTGTGGTAGATGAAGTGAAGGTGAAAGTGGGAGAGTTCTTCTCCCCGCAAAGCGCTGCGATGCCCGGCTCAGGTATCCGCATCGTAAATAACAGCAATCTGAAGATCGTAACCAATGTGCCGGAGAATTATGCAGCCAGGGTAAAGAAAGGAGACAAAGTAGAAGTGGTGGTACCGGAATCAGGCAAACCGGCATTCCCCTCTGTGATAAATGTGGTAGGTGTTTCTATAGACCCTATAACAAGATCATTTACAGCAGAAGCAAAACTGCCTTCTGACCCTGTTTTGAAACCCAACCAGACGGCCACTATGAAAATATTGGATTATGAGGCCAAAGGAGCAGTGACTGTACCGGTGAATGTGGTGCAGAGTGATGAGAAGAGCAAATATGTGTATGTGATGGAAAAAGCGGGTGATAAGATGGTGGCCCGTAAAAAGACAGTTACAGTTGGGGAAGCCTATAACGGTATCATTGAAATTAAAAGCGGATTAAGCGGAGGCGAAGTGATTATTACCGAAGGCTACCAGACAGTGTATGACGGGCAGGGGGTTACTTCAGGCAAATAAATAAGGAATAAGAAATGAGAAATAAGGAATAAGGAATGAGAAATAAGGAATAAGGAATGAGGAAGTAATGCCATATCAAACCAAAAATAAATTGATGATCAAAAATATTTGCAGATGAAAATTTTAGAAGGAGTGACCAAAAAATTCAAACAGTTCGGCCCATCCAGCTGGGCGATTGATAACAGAACGGCGATCTACATCATCGCCATCCTCATTTCTGTGTACGGACTGATGAAGTTCAACTCCATGCCCAAGGAGCAGTTCCCGGATATCGTGGTACCGACGATCTCCATCACTACGGTCTATGTGGGTAATTCACCCAAGGATATCGAGAACCTGGTAACAAGACCGATCGAAAAACAATTAAAAGGCATCAGCGGGGCGAAAGTAAACAAGATACAGAGCACTTCGCAGGCTGACTATAGTTTGATTGTAGTGGAATTTGATACGGATGTGAAAACAGACCTGGCCAGGCAAAAAGTAAAAGATGCCATTGATAAAGCAAAAACTGATTTACCGGCAGACCTGACATCTGAACCGGATGCGCAGGAGTTTGCTTTTAGTGAAATGCCTATCATGTTCGTCAATATCAGTGGCGATTATGATGCGATGAAGCTGAAAGTGTATGCCGATAAAATGCAGGATAAGTTTGAAGAGTTGGGTGAGGTGACAAGGGCAGAAATTGTTGGCGCACCTGAGCGGGAGATACAGGTGAATGTGGACCCGTATAAAATGACGGCGGCAAGGGTGAGCTTCATGGATATTGAGAATGCGATCGCAAGGGAAAATAACGATATCACCGGCGGCCTGATAGAAGTGGGCAATATGAAACGTACCCTGAAAGTGAAAGGGCAGTTTGCCAGCATGGAAGACATGAAAAATATTGTGGTGCGGAGCAGCGCCCAGGGAGCCTCTGTTTACCTGAGGGATATTGCTCAACTAAGGGATACCATTAAAGAGAAAGAAAGCTATGCCCGTCTGGACGGAAAGAATGTGGTGACGCTGAACATTGTGAAAAGGGCGGGGGAAAACCTGATCAACTGTGCGGACAAAGTAAAGGCGGTTGTTGCTGAAATGCAGAAAAATGAGGAACTGCCCAGGGACCTGCGGGTGGAATTTACTGGCGACCAGAGCAAGCAGACCAAAACATCTTTTAGTGAACTCATCAACACCATCATCATCGGGTTTGTACTGGTGCTGCTCATACTGATGTTTTTCATGGGGGTAACGAATGCCTTCTTTGTGGCGCTGAGTGTGCCATTGAGTGTGTTCGTTGCCTTTTTATTCCTGCCTCTTGCCGACAGTGTTATCGGAACAACGGTTACCCTCAATTTCATTGTGCTGTTCGCCTTACTGTTTGGATTGGGAATTATTGTGGACGATGCCATTGTGGTGATCGAGAACACCCACCGTATTTATAATAATGGCAAAGTACCGATCATCCGGAGCGCCAAAGAAGCAGCCGGTGAAGTCTTTATCCCGGTGCTGGCCGGTACGGCAACAACGCTGGCGCCCTTCTTCCCGCTGCTGTTCTGGAAAGGACTGATTGGTAAGTTCATGATCTATCTGCCTACCATCTTAATTCTTACGCTGGCAGCGTCACTCATCGTGGCATTCATCTTCAACCCGGTTTTTGCTGTAAGCTTTATGAAACCGGAGGGGAAAGAATATGAAAAGCCAAAGAGTGCTGTGTTTAAAAGCAAATGGTTTATCGTACTGATAGCCGCCGGTGTGCTGATGCACCTTGGAGGTATGCATGGAGTGGCCAATTTCTCATTGCTGATGGCGATATTGATGGTGCTTAACGCTTATGTACTCAACGGTCTGATACAGCGCTTCCAGAAAAGAGCACTGCCCAAACTGATGAACCGCTATGAAAAATTATTACGCTGGGTATTGGCTGGCAGAAGACCGGTATATGCTTTTATCTCCCTGTTCGGAATATTCATCCTGTCGCTTGGATTGCTGATGGTGAGTATCCAGACAGGTCGTACAAAATCAACCTTCTTCCCCAGCGGCGATCCGAATTTTGTGTATGTCTATCTGAAACTGCCGGTGGGTACGGATGTAAAGTATACAGACAGTATTACCGGTGTGCTGGAGAAAAGAGTGGAAAAGGTTCTGGAAAAAGAAATGCCGGGGATACCCGGAAGCATTGTGGAAAGTGTAATTGCAAATGTGGCGGTTAGTGCCAATAATCCAAGGGATAATAACCGGAGTGTGCAATCACACCTCGGTAGGATACAGGTCTCCTTTGTAGAGTTTGAAAAAAGGGATGGCAAAAGAACCATGCCGTATAAAGAGGCGATAAGAGAAGCCGTGCAGGGTATTCCCGGCGCCAGTGTGGAAGTGGCGCAGGAAGATGGCGGCCCCCCCACAGACCCGCCGGTGAATATCGAAGTGCAGGGCGATAATTTTGAAAGCATTGCCGCTATTGCAACGCAGTTATATAATTTCCTGGATACTAATAAAATAAATGGCATTGAAAACCTGCAGGCCGATGTGGACCTGAACAACCCGGAGATCACCATCAATGTGGACCGGGAGAAAGCCATGTTTGAAGGCCTGAGTACGGGGCAAATAGGAATGGAGATCCGTACGGCTGTATTTGGAAAAGAAGTGAGCAAGATAAAAGACGGGGAAGATGAGTATAAGATACAGCTGCGTTACACTGATCTGGTCCGGAGCAACATCACCGACCTAATGAATATGCGGATAACGTTTATGGATATGAACACCTTCGAGGTTAAATCCATTCCGCTCAGCGCTGTTGCATCGGTGGATTACACCAATACCACCGGCGGCATCAAGCGGAAGAATGTAAAACGTACCATCCAGCTGCAGAGCAATGTGCTGGACCCGACCATGGTGCCGAAAGTAAATGCCGACCTGCAGCTGCAGATAAATAACTTCAAGAACCAGGTAAAGATCCCTCCTGATGTAACCATTAAACTCAGTGGTCAAAGCGAACAGGAAAAAGAAACACAGGCATTTCTCGGAACTGCTTTCATGATCGCAATAGGTCTAATCTTTTTGATACTGGTGCTGCAGTTCAATTCCATGAGTAAGCCTTTCATTGTGATCACTGAGATATTCTTTTCAGTCATTGGCGTCTTAGTTGGGTATGCAGTAACCGGTATGACGATCGCCACCATCATGTTGCTGGTGGGTATTGTGGGACTGGCCGGTATTGTGATCAAGAATGGTATCCTCATCATAGAATTTACGGATGAACTCCGTAGCCGGGGTATGCGGACAAGGGAAGCAGCAATACAGGCGGGCAAGATCAGGATCATACCGGTATTGCTCACAGCCGTGGCAACTATCCTGGGTTTATTGCCGTTAGCAGTAGGGTTCAATATTGATTTTAACGGGCTGTTCAACCATCTGCGCCCCAATATTTTCTTTGGCGGCGACAGCGTGGTGTTCTGGGGTCCGCTGAGCTGGACCATCATCTTCGGGTTGATATTCTCTTTCTTCCTCACCCTGATGATGGTGCCGAGCATGTACCTGATAGCTGAAAGGCTGAAAAGACCGATGGAAGGATTTTACGGAACCAGGTTTATCGCCCTGCTGGGTTTCCTTGGCCCGTTCTTTTTCATTTTTGCGGGCATTATGTTCGGAGTAAGGAGGATACAGGGTAAAAAAATATGGATGGGGGCGCCTTTCCGCAAGCAGCAAAAAAAAGCCTGAGGTTGTCTGAGTAATGCAACCAATGGTTGAATAAAATAAAAGTTACTCCTTCGTCCCGTTTTAAACGGGACTACGGCGCACAAGGTTTTTAATTTTGGTTTTGGTGGTGAGTCCCGGCGCTTCGGTCGGGACGAAATTAAAAAGCGGCTTCTTTCCAGGGGCCGCTTTTGATTTTGTTACAGGGGGAAATTCAATCCAGCAAAAACACCCAGGACAATTTAAACTCCAGCATCCTCAGAGGCGTAGTATAGACTTCCGCCACCTGGTGCTCATGTATTTCATTCGTAGTGGCATTGATGAATTTTACACTCACGGCTTTGCCATCCTCACCGGGTGCTGGCGGCGCCGAGGCATCGATCAGTTTTTTAGTATTGATATAATCAAGGCTGCCACCTTGGATATTTTGTACTCTCAGATCAAGATAGCCCCTGTTCTTACTGCATTTGGGGCTAAAAACAGACCAGTCAATTTGTAAACCTCCGCCATAACCAGTCATAAAGGTTCCGTCTTTTAGCAGTGTTTTCTGGTCAAGCGGACGGCAACCATCCAGGTCATGCGGGTCTTCAATATAAATGGAACTGTAAAAACTCGCATAACCGGCTTTACCACTTAGATAGGGAATTATCTTTTTATCGGTTAGGAGTAACACCCTCGCAGTGGCGGCGCCCTGGAGCACATTGCTGCTATAGCTCACCATGGTCCGGGTGCTCACACCCCCTCCAAAATTGAATGTCTGTTCTTTCTGGGTGCTGGCATAACTGCCCCACTGTCCTTCTGCCCCCAGTTGCAGCCTTTTACCAAGGCCGGGTATTTGAAAGAATATGCCTCCTGATAAACTGTGTAAGGGATTTATATTTTCATTCATTTGCTGCTGCGGAGCATGCAGTGAATAACCAAGGCTCATATTATGCTGGCCGAAACCGGCGACAGCACAAAGCGAAAAAAGCAGGGTGTAGATATGTCTCATTAGGGAAAATTTAGTATCTAAAGGGACAACAATTTTTTTGAAAATAGTTTCAACAGGATGTTAAAAGTCTTCACAGAAATGCAAAAAAAACACAGAGGAACAGAGTTGACTGAGCCTCACAGAGTAATTTATCCCGGATACCAGGCTCTGTGAGGCTCCAACACTCCGTATCTCTGTGTTGAAAAATCTTTTAAAGGTTCTCTCAAAAGCGCATCAAGGATTCTTAAAACCCTTTCTTCTCCACTTTCTTACCATCTGTGTCCAGCTCGATCACCTCATAGCCCAGTTTCTTTACCCCGTCGTAGATCTTTGCCCTGTCACCCACCAGCAGGATATTCATTTTGTCGGGGTTCAGGTATTTTTTAGCCATCTCTTTCATCTGCTCCTTTGTCATGCTTTTCAGGATCTTGTTTTGCTGATCCACATAATTGGCAGGAAGGTTATAATCCAAAATGCGGCGGATAAAATTCGCTTTCTGTATTCCTGTTTCATAACGCAGCGCATCATTTTGCCCGATCGCATTTTTCATAAAGGTGAGTTCCTCATCGCTGGGGCCCTGCAGTGAATATTCTTTGATCTCTCTCATTACTTCTGACAAAGCACTGTCTGTGGCATCGGCGCGGATACCCGAACTGAATTGGAAATCTCCCGAATATTCATCACCACTGAAACCGGAACGGGCGCCATAGGTCCAGCCTTTATCTTCACGCAGGTTCAAATTCAACCGGCTGTTGAAGTTGCCGCCCAAGGGATAGTTCATCAAAACAGATTTATAATAATCGCCTGTGGCGTTATAGGTCAGCCCTGTTGAATATCCTACCCGGAATTCTGTTTGTGCTCCTTTGGGGATATCTACCATGTATACTTTTGTTTTGTCAACAGCCTGGGCTGTTTCTACTTTGGGCAGGGCGATCTTTTTCTTTGGCAGTTTGTCAAGAAAGCCCAGTTTGGATAACACTTCCTTTTCGGTGATATCGCCCACCACAACTACTTTGGCATCCATGGAGGTCATGTAATTCGTATAGTAGTTCCCGATATCCTCCAGTTTGATATTCTTTACCGATTCAGGGGTACCATCTTCACTCATACCCAGGATATGATTGGGGCCATAGTTCACTTTGGCAAAAACATTGCTGGCAATGGTGGCGGGCTGTCCCTTTTGTTGCCTGAAGAATTGAGCGGCCTGTGCCTGCAGGCGATCAAACGATTGCTGTGAGAACTTAGGGTTGAAAATACGCTCCTGCAGCAACTCAAGTGTTTTGTCAAAATTCTTTTTCAGCGATTGCACGGTAAAGTCGATCGCATCCACTGAACTGGATACATTGATGGTGCTGCCCAGTTTTTGAAGCTCAACCGCCAGCTGCTCTGCTGTATAGTTCTTCGTATCTTCTCCCATCATATCGGCAAAGAAACCCGACAGACCCACTTTTGATTTATCACCGGAAGAAAGCAGGTGTCCGCCGGGGATAGATAACGAGAAGGTAACGGTCGGTATCTCGGTGTTCATGGTGCCGATCACTTTGACGCCATTGGGCAGGTCTTTTTTCCAGAATGCAGGAACTTTTACTGTAGGGTTGGGCCCTGCCGCCGGTATCCTGGAACGGTCAAAATTGTCTTTTGCTTTTGCATATTTCAGACCGGCATAACCATAATCGGGTGCCGTATAGATGGAAGAATCAACTTTGAAATTATTAGCAGCTGCGATCATTGTTTCCTGGCCTTTTGGAACAATACTCAGGATTACGGCCCCTTTACCCTTGATATATTTCTGGTAAACAGCCATTACATCTTCTTTGGACAGGGAAGAGTACATTTTCAGCAGTTCGGTGATCTTATTAGGGTTACCGGTTAAAGTTTGGTACTGGGCGAGATTGGCGCCTTTGCCCTGTACACTCTGGAGCCCATTGATCAGTTGAGCTTCCTGCTGTCCCCTGAATTTTACCACATCTTCTTCGGTAACACCCCTTGCTTCAAATGAATCAAGTGCGGCACGGTATAATTTCTCTATCTCGGCGAGATCTTTACCCGGCATGGGGCTGATGGACATTGAAAATTCTCCTGCCAGTTCGGTCAGGCTGCTGAAAGCAGTGGCGCTCTGTGCAATTCTTTTTTTAACGAACTGCTGGTACAGAACTGAGTTTCTTCCCTGGCCGATCACCTGGGAAAGACATTGCAAAGCAGCCATTTCCCGGCTGTATACAGGAACAGTGGAGTAAGTGAAACTCAACTGGGGTGTCTTTGCATAGTTATCAAAATAGGAAACATAGCGGTCCTTATCGATTTGAACGGAAGGAAGTACAACAGGGTTTACTTCCGGGCCACGGGGGATGACACCAAAATATTTTTCCGAGAGTTTCACCACATCCGCAGGTTTTACATCACCAGACACTGTTATGGTGGCATTATTGGGGCCATACCAGCGGAGGAAGAAATTCTTCAGGTCCTTCACATCCACCCGGTTCAGGTCTTCCACATAACCAATAGTGAGCCATGAGTAAGGGTGACCATAAGGATAAATTGTTTTGTACTGTGTTTCGAGTGCACCGCGGTAGGGGACGTTTTCATAATTCTGCCCTTTCTCATTCTTTACAGTAGAACGCTGTATCTCAAATTTCTTCTGCGTCACTGCATCCAGCAGAAAGCCCATGCGGTCGGCTTCCAGCCAAAGCATTTTCTCCAGCTGGTTGCTGGGCACGGTCTGGAAATAATTGGTGCGGTCACGGTTGGTGGACCCGTTCAGGGTGCCACCCGCATCAGATACGATCTTAAAATGCTGTTCGTCTCCTACATGGTCGCTACCCTGGAACATCATATGTTCAAAGAAATGTGCAAAGCCGGATTTGCCGATCTCTTCCCGGGCCGAACCCACATGATAGGTTACATCCACATACACCACCGGGTCACTGTGGTCTTCGTGGATGATAAGGGTGAGCCCGTTGGGCAATACATATTTCTCGTAGGGGATCACCAGTTCGGTTCCCTGTTTGGTGACTTTTTCTACCAATTTGGTCTGGCCGTTTGTTGTAATTAATGCAAAAAGGAATGCGGCAAAGACTACTAATCGTTTATTCATAACTGTTTTAATTTGTCCGAAGGTCAAATGACTCTCCAACGGAGTCCTTACGGACCTTTGGAGACTCCTTCGGGGAAGTATGATCCCCGCCATAAAACGGGACAGGAAAAATAAGTGATTTCGGACAGGAAAATGTTGCCATTTATCAATTTGTTTATCCTTCGGGCTCTATTCTTTCGGAGTCTTGTCACTCCGACACTTCGTTCCTCAGTGCAGGCTACGGAGGAGTCTCAGAGTTTATCACAAGCAAGAAAATACAAGTCTTTGAGAAGCCTCGTACCCCGGCATGACAAAGACCCTTGTAACCGGGACTTAATGCACAAGCGGGATACCCGGCCAAACGAAGGGAAAAAAACCGCTTGTTCCTACCTTTACCTTCCTAAACTTGATATTATGAACGCAACAACCCGCCACAACCATGAAATTGACTATAAAGTATATGGTGAAGAATTACAATTTGTTGAAATAGAACTGGACTCGCAGGAAACGGCCATTGCCGAAAGCGGCGCCATGATGATGATGGAGGATGGTATTACTATGCAGACCATTTTCGGCGACGGCTCCGCACAGCAGCCCACCGGTTTTTTTGGCAAACTGGTCAGCGCTGGTAAAAGGGTACTTACCGGGGAAAGTTTATTCATGACAGCTTTTACCAACGAAGCACAGGGGAGGAAGAAAGTGAGTTTTGCGGCCCCCTACACCGGCAAGATCATCCCGATAGACCTGCGGGAACTGGGCGGCACCATCATTGCACAGAAAGATGCTTTTCTCTGTGCTGCCAGGGGAGTTAGTGTGGGCATCCATTTCCAACGCAAACTGGGGGTGGGAATATTTGGCGGGGAGGGGTTCATCATGGAAAAACTGGAAGGTGACGGAATGGCTTTTCTGCATGCAGGCGGCTTTATCGTGGAGAAGACACTGAATGCAGGAGAGGTGTTGAAGATAGATACCGGCTGCGTGGTGGCCTACACACCCGACATGCAGTTTGATATAGAATTTGTGAAAGGAGTGAAGAACTTATTGTTTGGCGGCGAAGGATTATTCTTTGCCAAACTACAGGGGCCGGGCAAAGTATGGATACAGTCACTGCCCATCAGCCGGCTGGCCGGGCGCATCATTGCCTACGGCACTTACCACCGCAAAGAAGAAGGCAGTGTGCTGGGAGGATTAGGGAATTTGCTGGATGGAAGAGGGTAGGCGGGAGTCGGGAGTCGGGAGTCAGGAGTCAGGAGTCGGGAGTCAGGAATTCCGACGTTCTGTAAGCGGAAGGTATAAAATACTATTGCGAAACTTTTAGTTTTGCAATACAACAAATAAATTAAATCTTTCCCGCAAGATATGTTTCGCTTACGGTAGGAGAAGCGTTTCCACCGGCCTGCTCCAGGGTGACGGAGAAGGCAACTGACCGGTAAGGCACATTGGATACTTCTATAAAGCGGCCCCTTATCTCATCGTTGATGATCCCCACACTGACCGGCTTGCCATCCACTTCGGCCCACAGCTGGTAATCTTTTGCAGCGGATGATTTGGGCAGGTGATGTATCATGATATACATCTTGCCAGTTTTCTTATCCCAGAACATGGTGCAGCGGCAGATGGAGTGGCTGCCCACGCCATACATAGCCACCGGTGTTATTGTTGGATCGGTGAATACGGTATAATCAGAAAGCGGCAGGGGAGAACCCTTGGTATTTTGGGCAATGCCTTCCAGCTTTTTATTCTTTCTGTATAAACTGTAATTGAAAAAAGCGCTGACAATAAGAAGAGCAACCGAA
The DNA here is from genome assembly GCA_031395125.1 of Chitinophagaceae bacterium. Lineage (GTDB taxonomy): Bacteria > Bacteroidota > Bacteroidia > Chitinophagales > Chitinophagaceae > JJ008. The sequence goes on from JANNUI010000568.1 coordinate 22,187, forward strand.
GCGGCTACGGCCATTTTCCACCACCCGGCAGTTTTCGGGTTCATTTTCCTCACGGGTGTTTGGCGGGTATTTATGCTGATGACCGGCGGCTGCAATGAATCAATGGTCTGTAAAATCTTTTCATCCACAGCAGCGGGTGGCAATGCACCGTTCCGCAGCATTTTATTTTCCATCTCCGTTTCATAACGAAGAATGGCTTCATCCAGTTCAGGATGCTGCCGGCGCAGCTGCTCCAGTTCTTTTTCCTCTTCGGGAGAACAGATGCCCATGACGTAGAGTTCGATGATACCGGACGATATGTATTCTTTAATATCCATTTATATCAATTCTCTTCTTAATTCAATAATCGCATTTCTCAGCCGTGTCTTTACGGTGCCCAGCGGTATTTTCAGCGCTGCGGCGATTTCTTCCTGCTTAAAACCCTGGAAGTAGGAGAGCTCCAGCACATCCTTATACTCCGGACGCAGCTTGTGCACCTGCTGGCGGAGGCCGATATAGTTGATGCTGGCCTGCTCATTGTTTTTTTGTTCGATAACAGAAACGTAATTATCAATGTCTTCGTTTTTGTGGTGCACCTTAAAGTTTTTCTTCCGGGTCTGGTTAATGGCCATGTTGCGGGTAAGCTTCAGCATCCAGGTAAATAGCCGCCCCTTGTTTTCATCATACAGGTCAATTTTTTTCCAGATAGTCACAAACACTTCCTGCAGCACATCGGCCGCCTGCTCCTGCCCGGGTATCACCTGCAGGATATTATTGTACAGGGCGGCCCGGTAATGCATATACAGGTATTTGTAAGCTTCATTGCGGTGCTGTTTCAATGCCGCCACTAATTCTTTTTCTATATAGGTGGGTTGTTCCAATCCTCCTGTTTGTGCTGTAAAGATGAAAAAAATAAATGCCAACCGGGAGTAAATATATATTTTTTTTCAAAAAACCTTTTCATTCCTTTTTGTGTAACTGATGAGGAAGGCTTTCGTTAAAATCATATCCCGGCGAACAACCAGCAACTGATTCCTTCACCGCCCGACGGGCTGAGATGCTGCACCGGGATAAAACGAACCGTATGAAACAGGAAACCGCAAGAACCCGGATACTGATAATGGCTGTATACAGTTTTGGCGCTGCTATCATCGTTGGAATGTATGCCGCAGCCGGTTATCTGTAATTGCAACAGCAAATTAATATCTGTGAAGACCACCCGGCCTGCGCCGGGTTATTTAATCATTCTGTTAAAATCAACAATTATGAGACTTGTCAGCACATTTGCATCCATCTTCCTGGTAGCTGTTACGCTTACTGCCTGCCGGAAAGAGGGTATTAAAAATGATACAGCAAAAGAAGAAACACCTTCTGCCACACAGGGCAGCTCCAAACTAAAAAATGACGAGCTGCAGCTTGCCATTACCGGGCTTGAAAACCTGGGCCCCCATGCCCGCTATGAAGGATGGGTTATTATCAACGGGGCGCCCGTTACCACCGGTGTGTTTACGGTTAACAATTCGGGCCAGCTATCGCAAACCATTTTTGAGGTGCCGGCAACACAAGGCAAACTAAAGGATGCTACTGCCTTTGTTTTAACGATCGAGCCATACCCGGATAATTCACCGGCACCTAGCGACCAGCACCTGCTGGCGGGCAACTTTAGCGTCAACACGGCGGCGCTCAGTATCAATCATCCGGCTGCATTAAATACCAATTTTGCCGGTGCTACCGGTCATTTTTTACTGGCCACACCCACCACCGCTTCCATGACGGATGAGCTAAGCGGTGTATGGTTCATCAATGCCATGGGCGGTTCGCCTGCTGCGGGTTTGAATTTGCCTGCACTGCCTGCAGGATGGAGATATGAAGGCTGGGCACTGATAAACGGGCAACCGGTTACTACCGGCACATTTATGAACGGGAATATGGCTGACAATGCTGCTCCTTTCAGCGGGCCATTGCCTGGGCCTCCGTTTCCCGGAGAAGATTTTATTATCAACGCACCTGCTGGTTTAACCTTCCCCACTAACCTATCAGGCGGAACGGCGGTGATTACAGTGGAACCATATCCCGATAACAGCCCGGCGCCGTTCCTGTTAAAACCATTGGTGCGGATGATACCGAACCCGGCGCAGCAACATTTTACGTACAGCATGAACCTGAACCCGGGAAGTTTTCCGGCAGGAACTGCTGTAACCAAGAAATAAACCTGGTATGAAAACCCTCTTAAGCGGTTGCAAAATGCGGACCCCTGAATTGTAAAGAAGAAAGCAATGCTATAAGCAGTGGTTAATGGTGGTGTTCAATCCCCCGGCGCCGGTACAAGCGCCGGGGGATTACATAAAATGAAAAGTATATGAAACAATTTCTTTCAGCAGCATTGTTCAGCTTATTGTTCCTGATAATTTCCTGCGCCAAAAACACACCGGAGAATGCACAAGAGAACTTGCCGACCGGCACGGTGCTGGCCAGCGGCAGCTTTACTTCCAACGGGCTGGCGGCAGATTAACCCGCATTTCGAAATCCCGGATGAATGTATCGTCGTAAGCAGAATAGTTAATGGTGATGTTTTGCCCCCCTGGAACCTATGTTTATGAGAACCGGGAAGACATCCCTTCAATTTTTCCGAAATCATTTTTTAAATAGTGGCAGCAAATGCTGCACGCAAAAAAATTACCATGAATATAAACCTGAAACAACTTGCCTTTGTCATCCTTGCCTTTCTCTCCCTCGCCTCCTGCAAAAAAAATACTGATGATGACACCGAAACACTGGCATTAAATATTACCGGCCTGGAAGACCTGGGCGCCAATGCCCGCTACGAGGGATGGCTGCTGGTGAATGGCAGCCCGGTTACCACCGGCACATTCTCAGTAAATGCCACCGGCCAGCTTTCTAAAACTTCTTTTGAAGTAAATAAGGAGCAACTGAAAAATGCCACGGTGTTTGTGCTGACGATCGAACCCTTTCCTGATACAAATCCAGGGCCGACCGACCAGCATATCCTCGCCGGGGATTTTTCGGGGAACAACGCTGCCATATCTATCGGACACCCTGCAGCGCTTAATACAAACTTTTCTGCAGCCACCGGTAAATACGTTCTGGCAACTCCAACAACGGCAGCTACCACCGATGAACTGAGCGGGGTTTGGTTCCTGAGTTTAATGACTGGCTCACCCACTGTTGGTTTATCACTTCCGCCATTACCGGCCGGCTGGAAATATGAAGGCTGGGCATTGATTGGCGGTAAACCGGTAACCACCGGCACATTTACAATGGCAACGGGTGCAGATGCCTCGGCTCCGTATTCGGGGCCATCGGCTGCACCGCCTTTTCCGGGCGAAGATTTTATTATGAATGCACCGGCAGGAACAACCTTCCCCACCAATCTTTCCGGCGGACTGGCGGTTATTTCGGTGGAACCTTTTCCCGACAACAGCCCGGCGCCGTTTCTTTTAAAACCTTTGGTGGGGAATATACCCAACCCGGCCATGCAGCATTTTACTTATAATATGACACTCAGCACAGCAGGTTTTCCAACCGGCACAGCATCCCGTAACTGATGGCATAAGTATATAATTTTGAAAATGAAAAACCTTTGATGCATGCTGCGATTCCGGAAAAGCAGTATGGTTAATGGTGGTGTTTTGATATCCCCGGCGCTGGTACCAGCGCCGGGTTATTACATAAAATGAAACGTATATGAAACAATTTCTTTCAGCAGCATTGTTCAGCTTATTGTTCCTGATAATTTCCTGCGCCAAAAACACACCGGAGAATGCACAGGAAACTTTGCCGACTGGTACGGTGCTGGCCACGGGCAATTTTGTGTCCAATGGGCACCCTACCAGCGGCTCGGCCAAAGTGCTGCAGGATGCAGCGGGCAAAAAGTTTTTGGTGTTTGAAAATTTCCGTTCAGACAACGGCCCCGATCTGCGGGTATGGCTCTCACCGAACAACAGTGCATCGCCCTACCAGGAGGTGGGGATATTAAAAGCCGTGACGGGCAGTTTTTCCTATGAGCTTACTGCCGCCATTAACTATACTGCCAACAACCGGGTGCTGATCTGGTGCGAGGATTTTTCGGTCCTGTTTGGCCATGCGGTGCTGCAGTAAGAGCGAAGGCGGCTTATTTTGAGCAGTAGCAGGGAGTGGCTGAAAGCCATAAAATATTGCTGCGAAACTGCAAATTTCGCAGAACGGGGCAAACTTATTAAGGAACACAAAGAACCTAAGGCTTGCACGAAGAACACAAAACGTTCACCAGGACAGCTATTTCGTTGTGTTCTTTGTGTGTTCTTTGTGGCCCTTTGTGCTCCTTTTATTTGGTTACACCCGGATACTGACTAGCCAGCAGCAGTTCATATTCCGGGTTGTTCTTAAAATAACGGAGCACGGCTCTCAGTATTGCTATATCCTCTTCGGTGCGGAAGGCCTGGTCATGTGCCAGCAGCACCAGGTGATCGGGCGTTTTCGTGGCCTCATCCCGCAGCAGGTTCTCTATTCTACGGAACAAAAGCGAGGTGTCCGCATCGGGCACAAATGTTTGGTGATCGAAACCCCATTCGATATCCCAGCCCATGATGCTGAAACCGGCGAGGTGTACCGAATCAATAGTAGTGCGGCTTTCTTTTACATCGGTATGGTTGATGCTGTCGATCCGCCAGGCATTGCGCCCGGGCATACGGGCCACGGTATTATCAAATTGCAGGCTGTCCCGGCTGCGGTTGAAGTCAGCGATCACCCGTTGTGGCTCCCGGTAAAACCGGCTGTAACGGTTGCCCGCATGGCTGTAACTGTGGTTGCAGCGCTCAATACCGGGTGTGGTTTTTAACTTCTCCCAACAAAACCGCTGCTCCCTGCTGTCGTACACATGTTTGGCCACGATGAAAAAACTCACCGGTACCTGTTCTTCTATTACAGCATTCAGCACATGCATGGTGCCCGCATTGGGGCCGTCATCGAAGGTCAGGTAGATCTTTTTCTTAAGACTGCTGGCTTTCACCAGCGAATCAGCTTTTACCTGTTGTTTGATGGCAGTACTGTCGGGTATCACCGGTTTTTTTTCGATGATTACTTCCTTTTTCTTTTCGGTACAGGAAAAAAGCACAAGCAAAGCAAAAAGTAGTACCAAAATGCGGAGGGGAAACCGTTTTGCCGGGAGGGAGGGCTCGCCTTCATCACCGGCGGGAGGATGGTCCATGTGGGTTGGGGTGGTGGTTGAAAACCGGGTATGAAATTATACAGCAGTTTTCAATTCTAAAAGCGGGGAGGGGTTAAAGAAAGATTAAAACAAAGCCTACTATTCCTTCAGAAGCTACTTTACCTGCTCAGTCACCCATTGTAATAATAACATTACCTATTTTTTGACCAGCGGCCACATATTGATATGCATCAGCAATTTTTTCGAGTGGGAATTTTCTGTCTATAACAGGTCTGAAACTTCCCTTTTCGATCAGTTCTTTGATAAAACTCAATGTTCCACTAATGTTTTTAGGCGCCAGGAATATTACTTTCTTTCTGCCAAAGAGCGGTGTAATGAGCGCCAGGAACAGGTACCTGATCCCCCCCGATGAACTAAAAACGCCAGTTTTTTTCATAATCGGTTTGGATCTTAAAAAACTGGCCTTGCCAACATCATCAAAAACATAATCATATTGCTCGTCGTCTTTTGTGAAATCCTGGGTTTTATAATCGATCAGTTTATCCGCTCCCAATGACCGTACTAAGGCAAAGTTCTCAGCACCACAAACTGCCGTTACATAAACACCATAGTATTTTAAAAATTGAACAGAGGAGGAACCGATCGCACCCGTTGCCCCATTCACCAATGCTTTTTGCCCGGCGGTTGGTTTTAATTGCAGCATTGTGGACCCGGAATAAAATGCCCCTTCCAGGCAAGCGGCTGCTTCTTCAAATCCCAGGTTTTCGGGCATGATGATCATTGATGCTATTGCTTTCTTTTCCGGTAAGGTAAAATACTGGGCATGAGCACCACAGCCAAAAACATCTCCAAAACCCATGATCCTGTCACCGGTTTTAAAAGAGCTTACATCAGCACCTGTTGCATGAACCTGCCCTGTAAAGTCGGATCCGATAATGGAAGCCCGGGGTTTAAATAATCCGGTAAAAAAACGCATAAAAAATGGTTTGCCGGAGAGTACATGGCAATCACTTCTGTTGACGGTGGTCGCATGTACCCTTATCAGCACTTCATCATCTTTTGGAGCTGGTATGTCAAGCTCTTTGATACGCAGATCCCCGGGTAAACCATATTTTGAACGTACTGCAGCTTTCATTTTATTATTGGGCATCACTAGTAACTCACAACGGTCAGGGCCTGGCGCTGTGCTGATATTCTTTAAACCGCCGAAGCTTTAGCGAAGGCGGGTGTGATCCGCGGCCCGAACCGATGCCGGGTAAAGTTAATGCAGATGAAGTTATATTCTATCGCCTGGGTTTATTCGCTAATTGGATACGTCGCTGAGTAGCGATATGAAGCTGAGAACATATTCGCTAAGCCTTAAAAAAGATCAAAATTTGTTTGGTTTTTTACACAGTTCATGTTGGTGGCTGGTGTTATTTCGTTAGTATACGTTTTTTTTCTATCATTTCTGTCTTAACAAGAATATTAAATTTAAAAATCGGTGTGTCTTCTCCGCTTGCTTATGGTCAATACATTTATTTCAATGAAAACAAGTCCACAAACTACAACGATTTCAAGCAAGAAATAGGTTACTCCTAAAATGGTCAGTCGCGGATAATTATAAATTACAAGTCCCAATGTTAAACAACTATAAAGCAGATTGGCGATAATTATAGCCCGAAGAAAAGGGTGCCAATTTTTATTTACTAAGAAAAAGCAACACAAAGAATAAACACAAAAAACTAATGCTATTATTGAAAGAATGCCAAGAGTTGTCTTTGGCATTCCAAAGTATTCATTGAAAGTTCTCAAAATTGCAAATAAAAGAAGTGCTGTCAAAAATGCCCCTAAACTGTCAATAAGAAATAGTCTTTTAGGATTTAACGCCATTTTGTTAAAAAACCGTTGCATAGCATATTATTTATCTTTCTTTTTATTGTTTGTAAATTGTTTCAGTCGCTTGTTACACTTGCCACCAACGGATCGGGGCTTGGCGCAGTTTTGTGGCGGTTCCCGGCGTTGAGCCGGGAATAAAGCTACAAAACCAGCCTGACACCCACAGTACCGCTGCAAAATTGCGCCAAACCCAATGTGGGCGGATAGTGGCTCAGTAGTCCAGTCTCACGGGTGTCATGCCACGATCCGTAGGACAGAATTAAGAAGCACTAAGCCTTTGCAGGAGTAAAGAATTTGCAAAGAGGTAAAGGAATGATATAAATAGAAAGAAATTCAAAGGCGGTGTTTCGTGGCCGCCATTGCTGTGCAAAGAAATTGCGGAGTGTGCAATGCGGCCATTTCTGTCCTACGGCAGGGCTTTCTGCTGTGCTGGTATTCTGTGTTCCGTCAGCCGACAACTGAAGCCGATTGAAAAACTGAAGTTGAAGTTATATTCTTTTGCTGAGATTTATTCGGTCAGCCGGATATGGGCTGATAGCGATAAAAAGACGAGGATATATTCGTCTGCCAGCATAGCAGAAAACCTCGCTGGCTGTAGTTTTTTTTGTCGAATTAAAGTTTAATGGAAAGATTTAACTGTCCACCCAAACCAACCTCTATGATTTTTTGCAGAGTTGAAATGCGAACATCTTTTATGTCGTTTTCAACTCTTGAGATATAGGCTTTGTTTGTACCACATTTTTCTGCAAGTTCTTGCTGCGTCAAACCCTTTTCAAGTCGGGCTTCGTAAATTAAAACACCCAACTTGAACACATGATACCCCTTTTCTAATTTATCTCTTTTGGCACTTCCTCTTTTGCCGTAATGTTTTTCTTTGAACTGGTCGAGTGTCAAAGTTTTATTTTTTTTCAGCATAATATTCCTCCTTAATTTTTAATGCTTTCTGAATTTCTTGTCTCGGCGTTTTTTGAGTTTTCTTTTTAAAACCACATGTTACGACGATTAATTTGCCTTTGTCAAAGAAGCAGAATATTCTGAAAATGTCGCTTCCTTGTTGTACCCGAATCTCATAAAGTCCATCTGTACCCTCCAAATGCTTAAGATATGTTTCCGGCACTTGCGGAAGGTCTTCAATCAAATCAAAAGTCCAGACGATTTTATCTTTAACCTTCTGACGCTGCTTTATAAAGAACTCTTCAAAATAGCCCTTATAGAAAATGATGGTTCTGTGTTTATGATTTTCCGGCACAATGCAAATATACAAAAGTTGTCTAAAAGTACAACATTTATTTTAAAGGGTAAAGCCCTTTTTGTGTTGTCAGAAGTTAGTTTCGAGCCAAAGCTGAACAGCGAACAAGAAGATAAAACACTGGATTCGTCAGCCCCAATAGCACAAATGCAATTGTTGTGCGGTCGTGGCTCTTTATCAATAAATTTAAGTTACATATTCATTACATTCTCATTTTAGTCGGATGTCTCTGATGATTTCAACCACATAGGTTGAAACTTTAAATAAGTGAGTGAACGCCACAGCCATTCCAATGGCCCCATGCGGAAATGCTTAAACCACCACCGGCTAATTATAATCATTAATGCAAAAACAATGAAGCAAATCATTACTCTCCAAAACGGACCTACTTTATTAGGGTTATCCAGACTACGAAAAAACATCATATTGACAATAGATTGTAGAATATAAATTGTCAGGCCCATACGTCCAACAGGTGTAAGAAAAGATAATCTATTTTTCCATGCTACTTTGTCAAGAAGAAGCGTTAAGCCAGCTATAATTCCTAATGCCATAAATATAACACCAAGATTCCAAGACAATCCCATTGTTAGATACGAATAGGGCACCTCTTTAATATTCTGAATATATTTCCATGCAGACAAACCAAGTGACAGTGATACACCTGCCATGCCTGTAATTAAACCCCATTTCATTACTTTGTTGAAAAACTTACGGTTTGAAGAAATGTCATAGAATATTTTTCGCTTGCCTACATATAAACCCAATAAGAAAAGAGGAAAAAATGTAACGAATTTAGAGGCCCAAAAAAAATCACTCCATGACCAGTATTGAAGCCGTTCCCAAAATCGCTTAGCAGATACTATTACTTTTTGCTTATACGTTTTAGGAAACTGTTCTTGTCTCATCTTCTTTTGTGCCTGCTGAATATCCATCTGAATCTTTTGTGCTCGAATTGACCATACATTAAGCCCGGTTACTTTCCCAGATGAATCTTTTACAAATGAATGGGGGATATATCCGGGCCGGGTAAAGAAATCCGTTTCTGATTTGGCAAACAAAGGAAAAGTTACGTTTCTTCCCTGACTAAATAATGTATCGCTCCTTTTTATTACTATAAATCTTGGCCCAGTGCTAATAGAGTATACGCCTACATATTTTTCAAGAATGGTACTGTCAAATGCAATATCTTTTGAGGTACTGTTATACTTATTTTTGGCGAAAAAATTATTTTTTGTCCACGGAATAATTAAACAAAGAATTGCCAGTACAAGAATAATTTTTCGGTTTAACTTATGAAAAAGCAGCAAAAAAACCCCGCACAAAGCATAATCGAAAATTACGTCCCTGCCAACAAAAATAATGTGTGCTGCACCGATTAGGGCAAGGACGAAAAGGCGGCGTAAATAAACAAACACAAATGGGGCATTAACGGCCTCGGCTCTTTGCATTTGAATAGCAAAGCCCAATCCAAAAAGAAAAGTAAAAATCACCGTGGCTTTATCATCCATGAAGAATTTTATAGGCCAGTATACAAGTTGGTCGGCAAAACCTGTACGTCCTTCCATAGGAGACATATTCGGATTGTCTACTGTTAGGTTGACAACAAGAATTCCAAATAGCGCAAAGCCCCGGATGATGTCAATTGTCTGTATGCGTTCCTTTAGTGCGATAGGCTGGAAGTTTTGCTGTTGCATGTTAGTTCGTTTAGGTGGCTAATTAATTAGTCGAGATATTCGATGGGTGTTCTGCCATGTCGCACAACGTCCAGGGCTTTCTGCTGTGCTGATATTCTGTGTTACTTCTGCCCGGTACTGTTGCTGATCAAAGATAGAAAGCTGATGGTATATTCCAAAGCTGGGTTATGTTCGTGAAGTTGGGACTGCAGCTGAATAGCGTTATGTCGATCAGGATATGTTCTGAAGCCAGCATAGCCCTTAGGTTTACATCATTAATTCTTTTTAATTTACTGAAGGCAGAGAAGGAGACCTATCAGCATAGCAAGGCTTACGACCTATTTTCTGAATTAGTTCCTTCCCCGCCTCTCAGAGTTTACAGAACCAGATAGAATTGTAGGCTATCCAGGCCTGTTAAGGGTATTAGTTTTTAACTCTAAACACTAAATTATGAAAAGTACTTTATTCATTGGGATTGACATCGCAAAAGCTACTCTCGATGTAAGCGTTATTTCTCCCTCAGATGCTGCCAACATCAGCTACAGCCAATTTGTAAACAGTAAAAAGGGTTTTCCAAAGTTGTTAAACTGGTTAAAGCAAAACAGTGAAGGCGTGTCAATTGATTGCTGGAAGGTTTGCATGGAAAACACTGGCATGTATAGTTTGGAGCTGAACTTTTTTTTACAGGAGAAAGGCATCTGGCAGGCATTGGAGAATGCTCTTCAAATCAAACGCAGCATGGGTGTGCTCAGAGGTAAGACAGACAAGGCAGATTCCAGGACCATAGCTTTGTATGCCTATCGCTTTGTTGACAAGCTAAAGCCATATGTGCTACCAGGCAGTACTCTTTTGCGACTCAGGGTGTTATTCGGTCAGCGGGAAAGACTGGTAGACATCCACCGCCAGATCCAGTTAGCGGCACAAAGCCTTGACTGTTTTGACAAGGAACTGGTAACCGATATTCAAAAGCAAAACAAAGCATTGCTGGAAGATCTTGCCGGACAAATTAAGTTGCTGGATAAATCTCTCAAAGAGGCGCTGAAACAGGATCAGGGGCTGCAAGCCAAAGCAAAACTTATTCAGTCTGTTCCCGGGATAGGTCTGCAGACAGCCGTATATCTGTTGATAACGAGCCGCGGTATGGAATCATTTAATACACCCAGGGAGTTTGCGTGCTATAGCGGTTGCGCCCCTTTTGAGTACCGTTCTGGCTTATCCATCAGGGGAAAGACTAAAACACACTTCCTTGCCAATCGGAAAATGAAAGCGCTATTGCACATGGCTGCGATCAATGCAATTACTTTCAACGAGGAGCTAAAACAGTTTTATCAACGCAAAATTGAACAAGGTAAAAATCCTATGAGTGTTATCAATGCGGTTCGGTTTAAGCTGATTTGCCGTATTTTTTCTGTTGTTAAAAGAGGGAAGGAGTTTCAAAAAGAATATTCAAAAATAGCAGCTTAAAAATAGTTGGTTGAACCATAGAATTCAGCAAACCGAATGTTACCTGCATAGCCTTATGTTTTGGTCTAAGCACCAGTCAAATAAATTTATTCATTCAACTGTTTGCATAATCA
>JANNUI010000590.1:0-17198 GCA_031395125.1 Chitinophagaceae bacterium
TCCCATTTGCGGATATAGTGCCAGTTGTTGTCGTACCAGTAAAAATTGCCTGGTAATATTCCCTGTGCTTTCATTTCAGACACCACCGCCCTGGTTATTTCTTCGGTCGGTAAGAACCAGCTCACAAAACTGCAACTGTCACCTTCGGGGTCAGGAATCCGGCGGAAAGAAATTTCCCGAACAGCCGCCAGGATATTTTTCAGCAGTGCATGGTTCTTTTTCTGGATGGCGAGAAATTCTTCCAGTCTTTTTATCTGCGCCAGACCAACGGCGGCATGCAGTTCCGAGATACGGTAGTTATAACCAATAAAGTGATGCAGGTCAGCGCCACGGTCAGCACCTTTATGATCATGACCATGATCGGTGTATCCATCACACTTGATGAATACATCTTCCCGGTTGGTCATTACCACACCACCTTCACCGCAGGTCATGGTCTTTACAAAGTCGAAGGAGAATGTTCCCGCATCACCAATTGTTCCCAAAAATTTCCCTTTATAAGTGCCACCAATGCTCTGGCAGGCATCTTCCAGCAAGATGAGTTGATGTTCTTTACAAATAGCGATCAATGCATCCATATCCGCCATACTGCCGCACATATGTACCGGCATGATGGCCTTTGTTTTGGGGGTGATGGCATTGCGCACTGCTTCCGGGTTCAGCGTCAGGGTATCATCCACATCCACCAGCACGGGTACGGCGCCAACACTCAGCACAGCTTCAAAAGAGGCAACAAAGGTGAAGGATGGGGTGATGACCTCATCGCCATAACCAATACCCAGTACACTCATTGCTGCGGTCAGTGCAGCAGTGCCGCTGGAAGTGAGTTGTGCGTAGGAACAACCAAATGTTCCGCAGATGGCGGCTTCCAGTTCCTTGCTTTTCCAGTGACCTTTGCGCATTCCGTCAAATCCATAGCGCATCAGGATGCCATTGTCAAGCACATCATTCAGTTCTTTTCTTTCTTTATCACTCCAGAGTTCGTAGCCGGGCATGCGAAGAGTATTAATTATTGAATTACGCAAAGTTAAGACCTCACCCCCAATTATATCCGGCTTCGAATGGGACTTGAATTCAAAATCCCCCTCTCCAAATGGAGAGGGGGATTTTGGAGCGATAGATTATTTAAAAAAAAATGATAGTGGGGGTGAGGTCAGGGATTATAAAACTGCCATTTCCCGTCCGGTTGCACAAGTATGGCGATCTCACTCAGCTCACTTTCATTATTATTCTTGCCTACGGCGGTAATGACGTAGCGGTAAGAGAAGTGATTGGATGAAAGTGCTTCTTTTAGCTGGAACCCCTGTGGCATGGTGACGATCTTTGTCAGGTATTTGGGCTGATTGCCAAAAGTTTCACCGTGTGAGTCGGCAGCATACTGGTAGACCACATAGTATTTTATCTCCACCCGGTTTCTCGGGTCGGGCCGCACATTCAGTTGTATGATAGAGTCATCACTGATCTTCCGGTCAACGATCGGAGGCCAGGGTTTTTCATTGTCTATCCAGCGCATCGGCGGCAGCAGGGCCGGGTACCGGTAATAAGTGTTCTGCAGGCTGTCGTTCCAGCCATTGGGATTTTTATTAAATGATTTACTGCTGAAATAAATGCTGCCCTGGACATTGGGATAGCGGCGGAGTAATTTTAGCTGGTTGGGAATTTCATTGGGGTTGCTCCAGGCTGCTTCTTTACCGCCCGCCCGGTAAATGCCATGACCGATATAAATATGTTTGCCATAACTGTGACGGCTCCACCAGTCGAGCAGTTTTTCATAGGCGATCTTATCGTGGCCGATCGCCAGATAGAGTTGCGGGGTCACATAATCGATCCATCCTTTTTTCAGCCACAACAGGATATCGGCATACAGGTCATCGTAATTTGTCTGCCCGGCCTTACTGTCACTTCCTTCGGGATCATCTTTATTATTTCTCCATACACTGAAGGGGGAGATACCAAACCGGCACATCTTTTTTTCCTGCTTGATGGCAGCGCTGAGGGCACGGATGATGGTATCTACATTGCTCCTGCGCCAGTCGTCTTTCTTCAGGGTACTGCCGGAATTCTTATAAGAGATCTCATCCGGAAATTCTTTGCCCGGTATCCGGTAAGGATAAAAATAGTCATCCATATGGATGGCATCAATATCATAGCGTTTCACAATATCCCGTACCACTTTCACTGTGAACTCCTGTGCCTGTTTATTTCCCGGATCGAAATATTTTTTATCACCATAGGTCAAAAACCATTCGGGATGGATACGGGTAACATGGTTGGCCGCAATGCTGGCGTTGTTTACATTAAAATTGGCCCGGTAAGGGTTCAGCCAGGCATGCAGTTCCATTCCCCTCTTATGTGTTTCTTCGATCATGAACTGCAACGGGTCGTAATAAGGGGAGGGTGGCTGTCCCTGCACACCTGTGAGCCACTGGCTCCATGGTTCGTAGGGTGAGGGATAGAAAGCGTCGGCTGCCGGGCGCACCTGCGCTATAATGGCATTCATGCCCAGTTTCTTGTGCATATCCAGCTGGCGGATAAAATCGGCTTTTTGTTCTTCTGTACCGGAGCCGCGTGGAGGCCAGTCAATATTGTCAACCGTGGCGATCCATACACCGCGGAATTCATACTTGGGCTGGGCCTTGGCGAAATATGAAATGAGTAATACGAAGTACGAAAGCAGGAGATATTTTATTTTCATATGGTGGAGATGATTGCTGCAAAAATACTACTTCGCTCAGTAAACAGGTCATAAAGACAATGCCAGCCCTCAGTTTTTTTACAGATTAACATTTTACAGAGCTTCATACTACACAGTACATTATTCATTGCCATCCCTGATCTTGTCCAGCAGTTCGCTGAGAATATCAGCATCTTTTTCAGAAAGCCGGTTCAATACATTATCTATTTCATCCTGTTTGAGGTCAAGCCGTTCAAGCAGTTTCTTCCCCTTATCAGTGATGATGACATCCACCAGCCGGCGGTCAGATTTGCAAGTCACTTTCTTTACCAGGCCTTTGGCAATAAGCCGGTCCACGATACGGCTGGTATCACTCATTTTTTCCAGCATCCGTTCCCTTATCTGCAGGGTGGAGAGGGGTTGCGGAAAACTACCCCGCAGGATGCGCAGGATATTAAACTGCTGGGCAGTGATGTCTTCGGCTTCAAAAATGCACTTGGTGCGGTCTCTCATCCAGCCGACTGTATAGATCAGGTTGATGGCCGCTTTCTGGTGCACATTGCGGAACCGGGTCTGCTTAATATCGTTTTCAATACCCATGATTATTATTCTTCCGGATAAAAGTAAAAAGTTTCAGGCGAAGCCAAACGCTTTACCCGAAACTTTTGGAATGATTTATATCATCTGCCGGATCAGTTGTTGTAATAAAACTTCTCTTCCACTATTTTACCGTTTTTCCAGCGCTGCACAGCCAGTTGCCGGTAGTTGCGTGTGCCATAATCTTTGTGGGTGAAGTCCATCCACCATTCCGTGACGGCCAGGTTATCACTTACCACGGTGTTCAGCACTTTAGCGCCGCGGAACTCGGTCAGGCCGTTTACAAAAGCTTCTTCATACTGGCGGTTTACAGCTTTACCTTCCCGGGCGGGGTAATTGTTATCCTGCATTACCACCTCTTCAGCATAAAATTTGTCAAAGGCATCCAGGATCTTGCCTTCCAGGATCAGCTGGTTCAACTGGTCAACATGTGTTCTTAAATCACTCATAATGGTATGTTTTAAAGGTAATCAATGTTTAAACAGTAAAGTTAATGTTACAACATTGAAATACCGGAAAATTCTTTCTCTCAGCCCATCATTAGCCATTTATTAACACTTGCGGGGCAGCAGTGGTGCAAAAAATCCCCTCTTTGTGGTATTGCCGTATATGCTAAAAAGCTGTTCCTTTATAGTACCAAGCTAAACCTACCGAACCATGAAACTTCTATCCGAATCAATCCGCCACTTCTTTGAGGGCTTCGCCTCCTTCTACACTTCCATATATGATGAAATGAAGAGTTGGTGAGTTAAGAGTTTAAATGAGGGGAAAGGAGAAAATGAGTTCCATTTAATTGCTTCACCATTTCCTATAGTCTTCCAGGCGATTATTGATTGTATTTCTCTTTCATCTCCTTTTCTCTTTTAAACTCTTAGCCCTTTCTCAACTCCGCAGCCATTTTAAAAATGGTAAACAGGTGATGCGCCTCATGTAACAGGAAAAAATTCAGCCATTGCAAGAATGTCATCTCTCCAAATGCCGGATGGATACCTGTCTTTGTATAATCTGTTTCAGGGAATGTAATTATACCGGCGGCGATCTCTTTCCGCGTGGCAATAAAATCCTGCATCACTTCCCGGAAGCTCTTATGGCAGTTGTCAACAAATAAAGGATCTCCATCGGCGGTATAACGGGCAAAAGCAGGTTTATTACCTTCCAGTATCTGCCGCATCCGGGCTATGAAAGTGTGCTGGTAGCTCTGCAGGTGTACGATATTTTCAAAAACGGACCACTTTCCCGTTACTACCTGCCGCATGATCTGCTTTTCAGACAGGCCGTCAATCATATCCACCAGCGACTTATGCTGATACTGTAAACGGGTGGACAGTGACGATGGCATTTGCATAACTGAATGATTTAATCATTACTCCAAACCTTTGTACCCTCGCTACAGTTGGAACAGATGTCAATGTTTTTTCTTCCTTTCAGTATCTGTTGCCTGAATTTACTGTATTCCCCGTTCTTCCAGATTTCTTTGAAAGGCTTTTTCTTCAGGTCACCCAGCTGGTGCCGGGCATCTTTGTCAAAACAGCAGGGGGCCACCAGCCCATCCCAGGTGATGACCGGGTCGTGCCAGAGCCGCCAGCAATGATTGGCCAGCTTCCCTTTGAAAGTGTATCCATTGGCTGTCTTATGGTAACGGCTGTATTTATCTGTTTCGGGGATCAGCTGATTGGGGTCATTTTCAAAATCATATACCTGGGCCGTTTTAAACCACACATCATCCACACCAATTTCTTTGGCCAGGAGTTTTACCTCTTCGATCTGGTGTTCGTTGGGTTTCACCACCAGGAACTGGAACACGACAAAAGGCTTTTTACTCTTCAACTCTTTTTTCCACTTCACAATATTCTTTGCTCCTTCAATTACTTTGCTCAGTTGCCCGCCTATCCTGTACTGCTGGTACACTTCCTGCGTGGTGCCATCAATGGAAATGATGAGACGGTCCAGGCCGCTTTCGATGGTGCGTTTTGCATTTTCATCATCGAGGTAATGGGCATTGGTGGAGGTAGCGGTATAAATTTTCTTCTGCGAAGCATAATTCACCATTTCTAAAAAAGAAGGATTGAGATAAGGTTCCCCCTGGAAATAAAAAACAAGGTACAGCAGGTCTTTGTGCAACTGGTCAATGGTCTCACTGAAAAAATCTTTTTTCAGCATGCCGGTAGGCCTTGTAAAGGCCCTTAACCCGCTCGGGCATTCGGGGCAGCGGAGATTACAGGAAGTTGTTGGTTCAAATGAAATGGAAACCGGGTAACCCCACTGCACCGGCCGCCTGGTCCATTTACTGATATAATAACTGCCGAGCACCTTCATCCCGTTCCAGGCCCGGCGGGGGGTGAGCTTGGATAGTAAATTAAAACTGTCTCTCCGGTTGAACCTTGCCATCGGGGGTAAAGTTACAGATTCGGCCCATAGCAGTCCGGTGTACAAACTAAGTTGCTATCTTCAAACAGCCATGTCGTCGCCCGTTTTGCCATACCGCATTTTTCCACTGGGCGATGCCGCCATCACTGTTGATTTTGGAAATGTCATTGATGAACAGATCAATAAAGAAGTGATTGCCCGTTTCCATGAACTGCGGGAGCACCCCATACCGGGAATGACGGAAGTCGTGCCTGCTTACAGTTCTTTTACGGTTTATTATGATATCCTGTCAGTAATAAGAATAGCCGGAAATAATGCAATTGCCTTTGAATGGATGAAGCAGCAATTGGAAATCCGGCTGCAACAACCTGCCTCCGAAGGTCCGACAGGACTCCTTCGGAGAGTCCTTACGGACCGGTACCAGGAAATGAATGAAAGGCTGGTAAAGATCCCCGTTTGTTATGAAGACGAATTTGCATTGGATATACGGCGGGTGGCCGGTGCCAAAAATATCAGTGTGGAAGAACTGGTTCAAATACATACAGCAAAAATTTACAAAGTGTACATGCTGGGTTTCCTCCCCGGCTTTGCTTACATGGGCGAAACGGATGAGAAGATCGCTGTTCCCCGCAAACCACAACCGGTGAGTATTGCAGCAGGCAGTGTGGGCATCGCCGGAAGGCAAACCGGCATCTACCCGCTGGCTTCACCCGGCGGCTGGCAAATTATTGGAAGAACAGCATTGAAATTGTTTGATGCAGAAAAAAGCGAACCAACGCTGCTGCACGCAGGAGACATGGTTCAATTTTATTCAATCAGCAAAAAGGAGTTCAATGAAATTTCTGCCGCGGAACTGTGAAAGCACTGAAAACAATGTTTCATAGGGAACTCTTTTCGTGTCATTTAGTGAGTACTGAGTTTATCGAAGTATCGTGGCCTGATCCCAATGAGTGTACAAATCATCAAAGCAGGTATCCTTGATACCATCCAGGATGCTGGCCGCCATGGCCATCAGCACCTCGGGATCAATCCAACAGGGGCCATGGATAAGTATGCAATGCAGGTGGCCAATGCACTGGTAGGCAACCGGCTGGATGAAGCTGTGATCGAAATGCACTTTCCCGCTTCTGCTTTTTTATTTGGCTACCAGGCGCTGATCGCCCTAAGCGGGGCCGACTTCAGCGCTATGATCAATGGCGATGCAGTTCCGCAGCTTCACCCAATATGGGTGAATAGAAATGATGTGCTGCAGTTTCATAAACCTGTCCATGGTGCAAGGGCTTATCTTGCCATTGCCGGTGGAATGCATATAAAGAAATGGCTGGGCAGCCAGAGTACACACCTGAAAGCAAAAACCGGTGGCTATAACGGACGAAACCTGCACAAAGGAGATGAGATCTTATTCCGTCAATCTTTTCCGGCAACACCCGATGGAACTGATTTTGTTATTCTGCCATGGGGAGCTGATATGAAATGCTTGCCCGACGAAGCTTTAGCGAAGACAGGGGTGGATGATACAAAAGAATTGCTGGTATTGCCGGGCAACGAATGGAACCGGCTCAGCACCGAGTCAAAAGAAAATTTTATAATGACCTCTTTTGTCATTACACAACAGTCCGACCGCATGGGCTACCGGCTGAACAATATCCCGCTGCCGGTAATAACTAATGAGGAAGTGGTCTCTTCCGCTGTCAGTTTCGGCACGGTTCAGTTATTGCCCGATGGCAAACTGATCATCCTGATGGCCGATCACCAGACCACCGGCGGCTACCCGAGAGTGGCGCATGTAATCTCAGCACATCATTCCCGCCTGGCACAACTGAAAGCAGGGGATAAGCTGCATTTCCGCTTTACGGACCAGCAAACGGCTGAAGAGTTATGGATAAAACAGCAGCAACATTTGCTGCAACTGCAAAATGCCTGTACTTTCAGGCTGAACGAATATTTTAAACTGTGAACTCCGGTAAAAAAAGAATTGCTGATTTAAAAAACTCTTCGATATCCTCCCCTCTCCATAAATGGAGAGGGGTAAGGGGTGAGGTTAATTGCGATCTGGGCGAAGGCGCCGGCAACGATGAACGCATCATGCCGTTCATTACCTCCGCCAATATTGCTTGCGGCTGGCATGCAGGCGATATCAGCTCCATGCAGCAGACCATCGAAGGGTGCATGAGGCAGCAGGTAGCCATCGGCGCACATCCTTCTTTTTATGACCGGGAGAATTTTGGAAGAACAGAGAGGGAACTGCCGGTACAGGAGTTATATGAACTTGTTACACAGCAACTGGTTGTATTGAATGAGGTCGCTGCATCCATGGGCGCAACAATGTATCATGTAAAACCTCACGGCGCTTTATATAATATGTCGGCAAGAGATGCCTTGCTCGCAAATGTGATCGCCCGGGCTGTGAAGGATTTTGACAGCCATCTTGTTCTGTTCGGCCTGAGCGGCAGTCATTCCATCAGCGAAGCAAAAAAACTTGGGCTAAAAACAGCCAGCGAGGTATTTGCCGACCGTACTTACCGGGATGATAGCTCACTCACTCCCCGTTCGGAACCTAATGCATTGATCAATGAGACAGACAAAGCCGTAGCACAGGTGTTGCAAATGATACAAGAAGGAACCGTAACAACTGTTTCAGGAAAAAAAATACCCATTGTTGCCGAAACCATCTGTATTCACGGGGACGGCGAACATGCGGTGGAGTTTGCAGCAGCTATACATGCAGCGTTAATCAAAGAATGAAATGCTGAAAAGTAAAAATAGTAACCCCCCTTTAGGGGCTGGGGGTGCCATTTTAGGCGCCGCATTCCTGATGGCCACATCTGCCATCGGCCCCGGTTTTTTAAATAATACCAGCGCCTTTACCCAGCAGTTGCTCACCAGTTTTGGTTTTGTCATTCTTATTTCTGTGATCATTGACATCGGTGCACAGCTGAATATCTGGCGCATCATCACCGTCAGTGAAAACAGGGCACAGGACCTTTCGAATAAACTTTTACCCGGCCTGGGTTATTTCCTGGCGGTGTTGGTGGCTTTTGGCGGGCTGGCGTTTAATGTCGGCAATATTGCCGGCTGCGGACTCGGTCTCGAAGTACTCACCGGTATGGATGCCAAATGGGGCGCTGTCATCAGTTGTATCATCGCTTTATTCATCTTCTGGACTAAAGAAGCGGGTAAAGCCATTGACCTTTTTGTAAAGATCCTTGGCATCGCTATGATCGGACTGACGGTCTATGTCATGTTTGCCTCACAGCCGCCATTTGTAAAAGCCATTGCGCATACATTCTGGCCGAAGGAAATTGATGTGAAGATGATCGTAGCGCTGGTTGGCGGAACAGTGGGTGGTTATATCAGTTTTGCGGGAGCTCACCGTTTGCTGGACGCCAATTTAAAAGGGGTGTCTGCCATTCCGCAGGTAAACAAAAGTTCTGTCACCGGTATTGTTATTACAGCCATCATGCGGTATGTGTTATTCCTTGCGGCGCTGGGTGTAGTATGGGGTGGTGCAGCGCTGGCGGAACACAATCCTGCTGCTTCCGTATTCCAGGTTGCTGCCGGGGATGTGGGGTACAAATTTTTTGGGGTAGTACTATGGTCTGCTGCCATCACTTCTGTTATCGGGGCATCCTTTACCTCGGTTTCTTTCTGGAAAACGTTCAGCCCGGGGCTTGCAAAAAATCAACGCTGGCTTATTTCCGGCTTCATTATTTTCTCCACGATAATTTTCATTGTACTCAAACAAACTCCGGGAAGCATTCTCATCATGGCAGGCATACTCAATGGCCTGATATTACCGGTGGCACTGGCCATTATGCTGATCGCGGTAACGAAGAAAAAATTATTTCCTGCTTATCACCATCCTGTATGGATGCATATCTGTGGCTGGCTCATCGTCGCCCTCATGACATGGATGAGCATCATCACCATTCAGCAAAGCATAGGGAAATTATAAACCCCGCCCCTGTCCCCTAAAGGGGAACTTAGATCGGGTAGTCTTTATTCGATCCCGACTTCTTTAAAGTAATACCAGCTCAATGAAGAATTTTCGGGAAGCAAGGGCTGTGAGATGGATGGCCTCCTCCCTTTAGGGGGAGGTTGGAGGGGGCATAAAAAACATAATCCGTGTAATCCGTGGCAAGATTTTCGTGTTATTTAGTGTGTTTTCGTGGCTAAAATTTAGTGAGTATTGAGCCTGCCGAACTATCGTAATTGGCTAAATCTGCATTCATTTGTGAACCATCTGCCGGCAAGCATAATTCGTGTAATCCGTGTAATTCGTGGCAAAACTTTCGTGGCACAAAACAAAAAAGCCCAACCATAGGGTGAGTTGGGCCTTTTGTTATCATCCATCCTTGTTATATGTCCAATCAGCCGTTTAACCCTTGACGAAAAATTGATTTGCGATCAATTTATGTCAGGGTTAACCCCGACAATTCCGGCCTTTATAGCCGGGATAAAATCCGGGTTTAATATTTTTGAGGTAAGCAAATAATTCCGTGAAGGATAATAAACGAAAAGACAGGTACCATTTTTTATCGTAGTAATGATCTTTGCTGATTCTTTTTGCGGCACGGCCGGGCATCCCCAGCTTCGCCCCATATACATGCCGGCCCTTGCCCTTGCTGCATCCACATAGGCCGCACCATGTATCACAATCGTTCTTTCCATGGCATTTTCATTAAAGCCCGGGTCCACGCCGTTCATACGGAGCGATAAGCCATGTTTGCCAATATAAGTGCCGGAGGTAATATAGAAGCCCAGGCTGCTCTGCAATGACTCGTGAATATTGGAAAACCGGGTGGCATATTCAGCGCCGGAGTTTTTCCCATGCGCCACATACGTGTGCATCACCAGTTCGTTGTTCTCCACATCTATGATATATAATCTTTTCTGACGGGAAGACTGGCTGAAGTCGCAAATGGTCAGGTAAGTGCTTCGGAATATTTTATTGTTATCTGATAAATACTGATAACCTTTCCAGGCATAGTCAAATGCCTCTTTTGATAAACCGTACTGTTCTAATTGAATTGTATTATAGATAATATCAGCAGAAGACACATTTTTATTATCAGGTTGGGAAACCGCTACAGCAGGAGTATTGCTGCGGGCAGTTGGTTCAGCCGGGATTATGGAGAATGAACTGCACAATAATCCCAGGGATATGGATAGTAAGAGGTTTCTCACTCAGGGTACGGTTTTCTTCGGAACTCATCAGCTTTCAGTGACAGGCTTCCGGAAGGATTTGTAAAAACGATTGCCAATGCCAAAATATTACGCAATTGTCAACCGTGCAAGCAATAAACATTTGTTTTTAAGCTCTTTGCGAAGAATTACTAAACAAAACAATTGTTCATACAAGGGAAACTACGAGATGTAAGTGAATTCAGCTATAAAGTAGACTCCTGACTCAGGACTACGGGCTCCCGACTGATCAGTTCTCCATTATCTTATTAATAGCTCTTTGCTTGGTGATGAACTCACTGGAATAGATCTTCAGCAGCAGCATAAATAAGGAAATCAGCAGCGGCCCGAATATCAACCCGATAAAGCCAAACAGGCTCAACCCGATAATGACGCCAAACACCGTTGTCAGGGGATGCACATTGCCCAGTTTCTTCAGTAGTGTAAAGCGTAATACATTATCCACCGTGCCGATCACGCCAAACCCAAAAAAGATCATGGCAAAGCCCTGCCAGTTCTGGTCATTTGCAAAAAAGATAATGATCAGAGGTATATAAGCCAGTGCAGCGCCGATCACCGGAAGCATACCGGCAATACAGGTGACGCCAAACCAGAAGAAAGGTTCCTCTACTCCAATGATCAAATACCCGATCAGCCCCACCAGGCCCTGTGCAAAAGCGATCAGCGGGATACCGATGGCATTTGACGTCACCATGGTATGTATCTCCTTGCCGATACGGGAAACATTCTCATCCCTCAGTGGCACATGCTCGTAAAGGGAGTCCTCCATCTTGCGGCCATTCACCAGCATGAAGTAGAGAATGAAATACATGAAGAAGATATTAGTGAGGGTGCCGAATGTGGCGCCGAGTATCTGGGGCAGGCTGTTGGCAATGGCGCTGCCGAGTTTATTGATGTTCGCATCACTGGCCAGGGTGACATCAAACTGCTCTTCGATATTGCCCACCACTTTTTTTAGCGCCACGGTCAGCTCTTCCGAGTGCTGGATGGCATAACTGACCTTTGACGAAAGCATATTGACCAGTAGCCCTACCGGTAAAAGGATAACAACCAGGGAAAACAGCATCAGCAGTACAGCGGTCCATCCCTTGCGCCACTTCTTTTTTTCGGTAAGATAAAACATCCACTTGTGCAGCAGGATGTACAGGGTGATGGAGCCCAGCAGCGCGGGCAGGAAATTATAAAGCTCTAAAAACAGCAGGATGAACAGCAGCAGGATGATCACGATAAAAAACACCTGCCGCACCCGGTTCTGGCTGATAACGTCGCTCATACATTAAAAGTACGAACAAGAAAATAAAAGACAGCTCTTGTCTTTGAGAATCTTCAATCTGCAACCGGCTCCAGACTCCCGACTAACGACTCCCGCTTGCCCTCCGTAGCTTTAGCGAAGGAGGGACTCTCCCTACACTTTCACTTCCTTCCACTTTCCTTTTTTAAAATAATAATACGCTGCTAAGGCGATCAGTGCTTCGGCCACCGGCACAGCTATAAAAGCCCCCTTCGGTCCCATCGAAAACCCATATGCCAATAAGTAAGCAAAGGGGATCTGGAACAACCAGAACCCGGCGAAATTTATCCAGGTAGGCGTTTTAGTGTCGCCGGCACCGTTCAGCGCCTGTATCATCACCATACCGATACCGTAAAAGATATAACCGCTTCCGATGATCTGCAGGGCCTGTGCCCCGTATTGCACCACCACCGGGTTGCTGTTGAATATGCTGATGATCGGGCGGGCAAAAAACAGGAACAGCAGCATCACCAGCGACATGAAAATGGCATTGTATTTCATGGTCAGCAGCACACTTTTCTCTGCCCGGTCCGGTTGCCTGGCGCCGAGGTTTTGCCCTACCAATGTAGCGGCAGCATTGCTGAGTCCCCAGGCAGGCAGGATAAAGAATACGACATTACGGATGGCGATCTGGTAACCGGCGCTGGCATCCTTACCTCCAGTTTCAGCTACAATGCGGGTGAGTATGATCCAGCTTCCCGAAGCCATGAAGAACTGGAATATGGCAGGCCATGAAATGCCCAGTATTGACCTGGAGAGCGGCCAGTCCCATTTGAAATGAGATTTTTTTAAGTTGATAACACCTTTCTTCCCGAATAACACATAACACTGGTACAGCACCCCGATGCTGCGGCCAATGGTAGTGGCGATGGCGGCACCCTGTAACCCCATTTCAGGAAAAGGGCCATAGCCCCGTACCAGCAAGGGGCAAAGAACAATATTGATACCGCTGGCGATCCATAAACTCCGCATGGCAATGGCGGCATCACCGGCTCCGCGGAATATTCCGTTAATCACAAAGAGGAACATGATGGCGCCGCTTCCTGCAAACATGATCCTTGTAAATGTCTCTCCTTCGGCGATGACCTCCGGATCGGCTTTCATCAGTTTTAATATTTCTCCCGGGAACAGTACTCCTCCCAGTGTAAGCAGTGCAGCAACAGACAATGTAAGAACAATCGACTGTGCGCCGGCATGAGCGGCATCGCCGGTCCTTTTTTCTCCCACCCGGCGGGCTACCAGCGCTGTGGCCCCTGTGCTTAATCCAATGGCAATGGTATAAACAATAGTGATGACCGACTCAGTAAGCCCAACGGTCTGGATGGCGTTGGAACCCAGTTTACCGACAATGAACATATCCACCACGGCAAAAAGACTTTCCAGGCTCAACTCGAGTATCATCGGCACGGCCAGTAATAAGATGGCCACCCGGATATTGCCCTGTGTATAATCGTATTCGCCGCCTTTCAGCGACTGTTTGATCAGGGAAAAGAAATAAGATAACCTGTTGGTTTTGGTATGCTGCGACATGATTGAAAATCTTTTGAAATTAAATTAAAATAGATAATACTCAGCAATGAATCATTGCATTGGAACGGCCGACGAAAAACAGGTTCGTCCGTTGATCAGCAGGCTATGGTGGGAGTGAGTTTCATATTCTTTCCCGAAGGAGCAGCGAAGATAGGATTTTCCATATTTCCTCTTTTGCTTTTTTTGTTCTTTTGGCTTGAACCAAAAGAACCAAAAGTTCAAGTCCCGGCGATAGCTCCGCCGCCGGGACGGCCAGCGCACACGAACAATCTGGGAGTTTGTAAATACTTCACATTGCCGGACTGAATGATCGGAAAGTTTGCTACGTAGTATTTGCAGCTCAAGAAGGCGCTGTGTTCCGCCTTGTTTTTCTTATAGCAGTTAGTGATTGCGCACAGGGCGGAACAAGGCGCTGGTAAACTCTTTTAATTCGAATCGGGACTACAAGTGAAGTGATTTTTTATGCGCATCTTTTTCGCCTGATAGATATTGGATTCACTATAATATTAAAGACGAAAAAGCCAGCGCTTGCATGGTTTTCAATAAACACGCAGCGGAGTCTTGTTTTAAAGTCTTTCCAACATCAGGGTCTTCCTCCGCCGGTTCGTGTGAGTGAAATTTCAAATAACAGAGTGTTCCATATCGAACCGGCTTGATTTTTTTGTTACTTTTTTTATCAAGGAAAAAAGTAAAGAAAGGGCTAGTACCCTATCACCAGTTTCAGCTTACCCCACAGCTCAGTATCAAAACTGGAAAGGGCCAATTGTACATTACCGGCCGATTCACCCATTCGTATCACTACCAGTTTTTGCGAAGGCACCACATATACTTTCTGGTCATTTTTTCCCAGCGCTGCAATAAGGTCTGCCGGTGCAGAAGGAATAAGGTTGCCATTAAAGATGATCTGGGTCTGGGGCAACATATGAGTGGACTTACCATTGAGCCAGGTAAGGTATCCGTAGGAGAGATTGTAATTCTGGGAAGTATTGACTTGTGCGTTGAAATAATTACTGTCGGACAGGATAGTTGTCAGGGCCCATTTGCCTTTGTTCAGCAGCAGCAGACCAAACCGGGCCATGCTGCGGGGATTACTGTAAAATACATTGTTATAACCTGTGCCACTGAACCAGAAACCGTTCATGCCGATGCGGTCACGGATCTTTTGCTGAAAATAATTGTTGTAAGTAGTGCCGCTGGCATTCTCCACCACTTTATCAAGAATGGTATAGGGGGCATTATGATAGGCCCAGCGGGTGCCTGCATCTGCTTTATACACTAAGCAGGATGGAAGGGTGCAGTCATTATCGGGTACGCCGTCATCCAGCCCGGTGGTCATGGTCAGCTGGTGACGGACGGTGATCAGGTCTTCTTTGGCGGGAGGCACTGAGCTCCAACCGGGTCCGAGGTACACCGAACTTTTATTATTGATGTTCAGGATACCCTCCTGTTGTGCGATGCCCACCAGCATGGCCGTCATCGTTTTTCCTGCGGAGGCCCAGTACCAGAGGCTGTCGGCGGTAAAGGTTCCAAAATATCGTTCAGTCACGATTTTCCCGTTCTTCAGAATGATAAAGGCCTTGGTATTCTTTGACTGCAGGTAGGTGTAGAGATTATTCAGTTCCGTTTGATTCCAGCTCAGTGAAGCGGGGGTGCTGGTTTGCCATTCATTGCTGCCTATGGGAGGAAAATACATTGTTTCGGCCGGAGGTGGTGGAGGAACAGTGCCCCCACCCGAATCTTTCTGGCAGGCGGTAAACAACAATGAAACTAGTAATAGTGAAAGAATGTTAGTTCTCATGATTTGGTTTTTAGGCAGGCATTGGACAAGGCAGCAGGATATTGGTTTAATGACTTCTTAAACGATTAATCTTTCTGGTTATTATGTTTTACCACAGAGTGCACAGAGTGATTTTCACAGAGTAACACGGAGGGTTTCTCATGGAGTGGCAACTCTGTGGTTTTTCTTATCACAGGGCTCATTTGGGAAAAATATCAGAACAATGATAACTGACCTTCTTTAGTTCCTTTGCGTGAAATCACTTCACTGCCGCCCACTGCAAACACCGGCGATGCCTCATGTCTCGATGCGATAAGCACTTTCACCTCATCCGCATGCGGCGCAAACAGTTTCTTCACCAGTTCCGGTTTATTATTGTTCTTCGAAAGATGTGATAATACCAGCAACTGGAGTGCCGGCGATCGGTAATGAAGAAACAATTCCAGCGCCTGTGCATTGGACAAATGCCCCTCATCGCTGCGGATACGTTTCTTCAGGTGATAAGGATAGCTGCCTTTCTCCAGCATATCCTCACAATAATTCGATTCGAGAAAAGCCGCATGGCATTGCCCGAAATATTTGATCACTCTTTTACAGGCGTAGCCGATATCCGTGATGATGCCGATATTAACCCCAGCCCCGCTTACCATAAAACTGTGCGGGTCGGACGCATCATGGCTTTTACGGAAAGGAGTTACCTGCAATTTGCCTATGGAAATGGCTTTTCCATGTTTAAACGAACGGATCTGCGAAGGCTCCAACGGCATTTTGCCATTGAGCAGGGTGTCTTTGGTTATATACACCGGTAGTTTATGTTTTTTAGCGATCCCCGCCATACCGCTGATATGATCGGCATGTTCATGCGAGATGAACAGGGCTTTCACTTTCTCCATCTCCAGCCCCAGTTCTTTCATACGGCGTTCTGTTTCCCGGCAGCTCAGTCCCGCATCCACCAGCACGGCTTCCTGGCTGTTGCCGATATAATAGCAATTGGCATTGCTGCCGGAGTTGAGGGAGGCGATATATAATGACATGGGGTGTCAAAAATAAGGAGGGATCACAAAGAACACCACGAAACACAACGTATTTAGTAAAATTCTCGTTGTGTCCTTTGTGAAAAACTTTGTGACCTTTGTGTTCCTTTTACTTTAAAGGCTCTACTGTCCCATAGAAATCAATCGGGGTACGGTTGGTAAAGATCACATCCAGTGATGCCCTGCCATTGTCAAAAAAGGTGAAGGTGCAGGAGATAACGTCCATCTGGTCATCGGGCTTCAGCGTTACCACCCATTTGCCAGTGGACTTTTCCACTTTCTTAATGGAGAAATCAGTGCTGGTAAAATCCAGCGGTCCCTTGCCACCCGGGAAGCGGGCCGGCGCCTGCATTTGCCCGGAGTAGGGCAGGTTAAACACAGCCGTATCGCCGCTGCAGCGCACTTCGTACCCGCTGCTGAGAAAGCTGCTTCGCCCAATGGGCGGGTCACTCCTCTGAGCACTGAAAACCCAGTTATCCGCTGTGATGGCGGCTGTTAGGTCCTCTTTGCTCACGGTAACTGGCTGTGCAGATGCACAGGACAGCAGCCCTGAAATGCTACTGATGAGTATGGCAATGACAGGGAATGAAAACGAAGATGCATTGTGTTTCATATACTGTGTTTGACTGTAAAATTAGACTATAGTTACGGCGAAGCGGTTGCTATGAGATGTTAAAAACAGGATAAGAACAGGTCCGGGCAACAATGGTGCTACCCGCTGTG
>JANNUI010000605.1:0-3290 GCA_031395125.1 Chitinophagaceae bacterium
GTTGAAAAAACGATCAGCGACAGGTGGGCGCCAATAGATTCTATACCTGCAGCTGTAAACAGTGCTGATGACAGAAGCTACCAGTCCATTGATCTGGTACCGGGGAGCGTCAATATCTACCGCATCCGGCAGGTTGACAGAGACGGGCATTTTATATATTCCAAATCAGTAAAGGTGCATTTCAGCGCAGGCGCCAATATCATCATTCGGAACTACCCCAATCCTGTACAGAAAATACTCACGATCGAATCATCAGCTCCTTTTCAATGGGTACAGTTAACAGACCAGCTGGGTAAAGTGGCCCTGCATAAAGAAATGGATGTACCGGCTTACTCCACCGTACTGAACCTTGCGCATTTGCCTGCCGGTGTTTATATGCTAATGACTGACAAGTCAGCGAAACAGGCAGCACAGCGGATCGTGATTTACAAGTGAGGTTGCTGAATCAATCTGCAGAATACCCCTCATCCTTCATCCCGACTCCGGCGGGATTTTTGTTGGCCACTAATAACACTAATTACACGAATCAGGAATTTGTATTTAATTTTTTCTTTGTATTTATTTGTACAATTCGTGTTATTCGTGGCTCAACTCGCCGTTCCCTCGTATCCTTCATCATTTAGCAACTTATGATGATGCCCGTCCGCTGCTTCGGTGGCCATTTCATCGCAGCGGTTATTGTAATGGTTATCCGCATGCCCTTTCACCCATTTGAACTTGATATGATGTTTGTGGGAGAGTTGGTAGAATTCTTTCCATAGGTCAGGGTTCTTTTTTCCTCCTTTGAAGTTGGTCTTTATCCAGTTCTTCAGCCAGCCTTCTTCCCATGCTTTTACAACGTACTGGCTGTCGGAATAAATAGTAACTTTCATTCCATCTTTCTTCAGTGCTTTCAATCCTGCAATTACTGCCATCAGCTCCATGCGGTTGTTGGTTGTGAATTTATAGCCCTGGGAGAGTTCTTTTTTATGATGACCACTTATGAGTATAGTGCCATAGCCGCCGGGGCCGGGGTTGCCTCTTGATGAACCGTCTGTGTAAATGATGATTACTGTACTCATATTTTTTGAGCCACGAATTACACGAATGTCACGAATAAGAAAATTAAATACAAATGATATTATAAGTATTAATTAGTGTTATTAGTGCCATTAGTGGCTTACCCAATATCTGCCGCAGGCAGTCTTTCGTGTCGTTTTGTGTGATTTCGTGGCTACACCTGGAACACTCCAGTCTTTAGATCACCCATCTCCGGATTGTGATTTGCCGCAGCGATCCCTTCTGAAATGACCTGTCTTGTTTGCAACGGGTCAATGATAGCATCCACCCACAACCTTGCTGCTGCATAATACGGCGATGTCTGTTTATCATACCGGCCTTTAATATCATCCAGCAATATTTTTTCTGCCTTCGGTGTTATTTCCATTCCCTTTTTCTTCAGGGAAGCCACTTCAATCTGAAGCAAAGTATTCGCCGCCACATCACCCCCCATCACGGCAATTTTTGCCGTGGGCCATGCATAGATGAAGCGGGGGTCGTAGGCCTTACCGCACATGGCATAGTTACCGGCGCCGTAACTGTTGCCAATGATGATGGTGATCTTTGGTACAACAGAGTTAGCCACTGCATTCACCATCTTGGCGCCATCCTTTATGATGCCCGCATGTTCGCTGCGGCTGCCCACCATAAAGCCGGTCACATCCTGTAAGAATACCAATGGTATCTTCTTCTGGTTGCAGTTGAGAATGAACCTCGCCGCTTTGTCTGCGCTGTCATTGTAAATCACACCGCCCATCTGCATTTCGCCTTTCTTGTTCTTTACGATCAGTCGTTGATTAGCCACAATGCCCACCGCCCAGCCATCAATGCGTGCATAACCGCAGACGATCGTTTTCCCATAATCTTCTTTGAATTGTTCAAACTCACTATCATCTACGATGCGTTCAATAATATCAACCACATCATAGGGCTTTCCATCAAAAGGGAAGATGCCATAGAGTTCCTCTGGATTCTTTGGTGCTTTTGCTGCTATACGGTCAAAGCCTGCCCTGGGTTTTTCGCCCAGCATGCTCATCATCTTCCTGATATGGTCCATGCATTCCTGCTCGGTACTGAACTTATAATCGGCAATACCGCTGATCTCCGTATGTGTTACCGCACCACCAAGGGTCTCGTTGTCGATGTCTTCACCGATGGCAGCTTTTACGAGGTAAGGTCCGGCAAGGTAGATCGATCCGTTACCTTCCACCATCAGGGTCTCATCACTCATAATGGGCAGGTAAGCGCCGCCTGCCACACAGGGGCCCATCACGGCAGCGATTTGAGTTATACCCATACCGCTCATAACTGCATTGTTGCGAAAGATGCGGCCAAAATGTTCTTTGTCGGGGAATATCTCATCCTGCATGGGCAGGAACACACCGGCGCTGTCAACGAGATAGATGACAGGCAGGCGGTTCTCCATTGCTATCTCCTGCAGCCGCAAGTTCTTTTTACCGGTAATGGGGAACCATGCCCCTGCCTTCACCGTCTGGTCGTTGGCGAGTATCACACACTGCCGGCCGCTTACATAACCCACACCTGCCACTGTGCCACCTGCGGGGCAGCCACCCTGTTCGGCATACATCTCATAACCGGCAAATGCGCCGATCTCAATAAATGGTTTGTCTTTGTCAGTCAGGTAATTGATCCGCTCACGGGGAGTGAGTTTGTTTTTCTCCCTTTGTTTTTCAATGGCTTTTTTACCGCCGCCCTCAAATATCTTCTCCAGCCTGCGGCGCATATCGCTGAGGCTTTGTTTGAGATTATCTTCGTTTTTATTAAATTCTAAGTTCATAATTAACTGCATTTATTAAAAGAATCTGCCTTGTTGGTCCCTGCCTGCCGGTTTACCTGCCGTAGGCAGGCAGGTTCATTGCGGTTGAATTCGAGGTTCATAGACAGTTCGTTAGAAGGCAAAGATAGGGCTTGCCCGCCGTAGGAGGGAACGCTGCCTTTGTCATACCGGGGATAGGAGGGATCTGTATTTGGGGCCAAGCGACAGTACTACTATCATCATCTGTTGAGCAGGCACATCACCAACAAACGATAGAGGAAATCTTAACTCAGGCCGTTGGTGAGGTCAACACACAACTTGTTCCGCCCATGCGGGAATGCCAGTCTCAACCCCGAAATATTTTTGCCTTTGCTGGTCTTCAAAAGAGTAAACGGCCATTTTGCCCTTGTTGGTCTTCGAATGAGTAAACGACCCATGTCTGTCTCTGCCTTCGACATATTAATTGCTTATGAGT
>JANNUI010000608.1:0-2020 GCA_031395125.1 Chitinophagaceae bacterium
AAAAAATACCTGGAGAATCCTGTTTCAATGCTCCTGTAAAGTAATTATACGCTGTACAAATAACAGGAAAGCTGCCCGGGAAAAAATTCCGGGCAGCTTTTTTTATCTGCTAAGGACTCCGGCAAGTTTCTTGCAGTAAAATTTTAATGTATGAACCGGTAAGAGGAAAAGCTTAAAAAAAAACCTGCATTCATCATACTTTTTATAATTTTTTCCGTTAATTCGAAAAAAAATATCCAGACCATGGAAGAACTGAAGGAAGAAAAGGCGCTGAAAGAATTTTCCTGGAAAGCGCTGTTCATTGTCACCTCCCTTTCCTGTTTTCTTTTTTCAGGTATCCTCAAATTACTGGACGGCAACTCTTCCGGCTTTTTTCTGAAAGCCGGGATCGCCTCCCTCGTCATCAGCCTGTTTATCTTTATCCTGGGCAAACCCGGTAAACGGCCGGAGCGCCGGAAGACCGGGGAAACACCCTGATCCTGTCACCGGGGTAATAATTTTTCAGTAATTTTTGAAAATTCGAAATACCCGTCGTAGCTTCGCGGCATGAAACTCACCGAAGCAAAACAGCAGTTCATCAGCAGCTGGGGGGCCTTTGGCACCCATTGGGGCATCAACCGCACCATGGCGCAGATACATGCCCTGCTCCTCATCAGCCCTGAGCCGATGACGCAGGACGACATCATGGAAGAGTTGAACATCAGCCGGGGCAATACCAATATGAATATCCGGGAGCTTATCAACTGGGGCCTGGTAGAAAGGGTGCTGCTCTCGGGTGAACGGAAAGAATTTTTCACGGCAGAAAAAGATATCTGGAAAGTAGTGAAACAGATCGTAAAGGAAAGAAAGAAAAGGGAGCTGGAGCCCATGCTGCAGTTGCTGGACAAACTGGAAGCAGTGGAAGGCGATAAAAGGGATAAAAATGTAAAAACCTTTGTGGATACAATAAGCAGCATCAAAAAACTGGGAAGACAGGCCGATAAAACATTAGATGTGATGATAAAGGCCGAAGAAAGCTGGTTTGTGGGGAATTTACTGAAGCTCTTTAAATAAGCACCGGGGTTAAAATGCCGGAAGCTGCTGATGGCAGCTTTTATTTGGGCTATTACTTTCAATTCTTTCTGAAAATATAATATGTTTGATATGAAACGATTCAAACAGATTGATATCCTGGTCAGTGCCGGACTAATAACAGGTTTTACAATTACCTGCATTTTTGACCCGGGAACTATCTTTACCGCCTATTTTATAACGGGAGGCTGGCAGGTCTTAAGCATGCTGGTACATGCATTTGCAGGATGGTTTACAGAAAAGAATTCTTACCGTGTTCAGTATCACTGGATATCCGGTTTAGTTATAACCATGGGTATTTTAACTTCCATTATTCCGGTTTTCGGTATTATCTACCTGATAATGCTGTTCGGTGCACCTGTTATGGCAATTATTTACACGTTGATATCTTATAATGAAATGAAAAGTCTTTCGAAACGGCCTTCTGATATTTTTTAAAAATATATCATGAAAAACAGGAAAATAGTTATTGCCGGCGGAACCGGCTTTATCGGACAGGAAATGATTAAATACTGGGGCAGGGAAAACCAATTGATTGTTCTCACCCGCCAGTTACCGGATGCCCGCAATAACCGGAACAAATACAACTCTCTTGCTGATGAAGATAACTACAACGTTCAATTTGCAAAATGGGATGGCGAATCCCCAGGTGATTGGATAAAAGAAATTGATGGTGCTGACCTGGCAATAAACCTTACAGGCAAAACCGTTAACTGCCGGTATACCCAAAAGAACAAAAAAGAAATTTTTGACAGCCGGACAAATGCAGTTCAGGCTATTGGTGCAGCCGTTAGCCGGTGTCAAAATCCGCCTCAGCTATGGATCAATGCTTCATCCGCAACAATTTACCGGCATGCTGAAGACAGGCCGCAAGATGAATACAACGGTGAGTTTCATGATGATTTTTCTGTACAGGTTTGTCAGCAGTGGGAGAAAACATTTTATGAGC
>JANNUI010000628.1:0-17223 GCA_031395125.1 Chitinophagaceae bacterium
CGTCTTTACTTACCAGTGAGCCACCGGCGATGAATGAATGTGCGCCAATTTTTACAAACTGGTGCACCGCACACATACCGGCCATTATAACCCATTCGCCAATGGTGACATGCCCGGCCACCTGTGTGTTATTGCTTACGATGCAGTTATCACCCACTAAACAGTCATGTGCAAAATGGGAATAGGCCATGATGAGGCAATTCTTGCCGATCACTGTTTTTTCCCGGTCGGCCGTTCCCCGGTTTACCGTTACAAATTCACGGATGGTGGTATTGTCGCCGATTATTACGGTGGAATATTCTCCGTGAAATTTCAGATCCTGTGGGATGGCTGCTATTACTGCCCCGGGAAAAATGCGGCAGTTTTTCCCGATCCGGGCGCCTTCCATGATGGTCACATTGGAACCGATCCAGGTGCCGTCGCCAATCTCTACGTCCTGGTGGATGACCGTGAAGGGATCCACCTTCACATTCGTCGCCAGGCGGGCATTGGGATGTATATATGTATGCGGATGAATCATAACCGGTTATCGGGGCAGGCAAAGTTAGCTTTTACCGTATAAAAAGGAAGTTTTTTTCCGCATAGCTTGTTAAAAATGAGGGTAAAGCGGGATGGTTTAAAGTTGCACCATTAAGTCTGCAACAGAAATCGTAAATTTGCATACTCAATGCACAACCCTCCCGATATACTTGCGCTGGCTTATAAGCAAACTCCGATGCAGGGTGAGATGCAGTTATTGCAGGAAAGACAGCAGCAGATACCCGGCTCCGTTCAATATACCATCAACCGCTACCGGCGGAACCCGCAATGGAATATTGAAGACACCGGGATGATGGTGTATCACTATGCCCAAAATGAGACTTCCGGTAATTATTTCGAACTCCGGTTTTGCGTAAGCGGCAATGTCTATTGCCGTAAAAAAGACACGGAGTGTGATATGTGCCAGTACGGCGCTTCCAAAGGTTGTGTGGAAAGGGTGGACAGCGTGGATGTGGTGAGCTTTAAATTTTCACCCCTTCAGCTTGGCCAGTTTGTAAAACCCCGGAAAGGCAATACGATCTTAACAGACGACATCCTGAGTTTTAATCACCGCTCTTCTTTTACCAAGATCCTTCCCCTGTGTGGCAAAACAAGAATGGTACTTGAAAATGTATTGAACCATACTTACTCCGATACACTGGAAAACATTTACATCAATGCCCAGACCCAGATGCTGCTGCTCTATAGTCTCGACTGTATGCTGGGTGAAAAGGAAATTGATGTGGTGAACTGCAAGTTCCTGGCCAATGAGGCAGACCGGGAAAAAATTGTAAAGGCGAGAGAGGTGCTTATCCAGCATATCGGCGAACCCATCACCATCAAAGAACTGAGCCGTAAAGTGGCCATCAACGAGTGCTATCTCAAAAAAGGATTCAAGGAACTGTTTGGCACCACCATTTTCGACTTTTACCAGAGCCAGCGGATGGAACATGCCAAATATTTACTGTATGAAAAAGGCCTGAGTGTAACCGAAGTTTCCCAGATGCTGGGCTATTCTTCCATTTCCCACTTTTCCACCGCCTTTAAGAAACATACCGGCTTAAAACCCTGCGAGCTTTTGTTGAGGTAAATCAATTTTGCAGTTCTACTATCCCTCTTTCGTGGTATTCAACAGTAATAATCTTGTTAATTGTACTCTTGTAAGGCAATAAATCAAGGGTGACTTTTGTTACATACCAAATGGCATCATTTTTGAATATTTATACTTCTCGATGCGTCAAATGCTGGTTATAGTCCTGGTCGGTATTCACCTTGCCGGTAATACTGAAGTGGGGCAACTATTAAAATTGCCGCAACTGGTATCGCATTATTTCCAGCACCACCGGCAGGATCCCGACATCAGCTTTTTTGAGTTTATTTCAATGCATTATTTGGGGGATGATGGCACTTCAGCCGATGATGATTTTGACAACATGCTTCCCTGCCATAATGTTGCGCATAATACCCTTGCCATTGTTTATTCACCCATGACCCAGGATATTATACCGGATGCTCTCGTAAACCGGAGGACTGTTGAGTATAACAGCCGCCTGGAAGCAGGGATATCTTCAAAGCATGTTCTCCTGATACTGCAGCCCCCCAAAGCAGTATAGTTTCCCCTCTTTCAGATTGTATTAACAAGATATCCTGGTATAGTTGATTATACCGGGGTTTTGACTATTTACAAAACGGTCAGCCAGGTTTATTGCAGCAGGCTATAAAGCTGACCATTCTAAACTAGGAAACCAACCTGTATGAAAAATAAAATTGTTTATTCAGCAATACTATTAACAGCTGTGATGTCCTTGCTTTTTGCATGCCGGCATGAAATACTTGATAATCCCGGCGCTGGCAATGGCGGTAACGGAGTCAATCCGCCTCCCACTACAAACCCCTGTAGCCCTGACACGGTATATTTTGTAAATGAAATAATGCCTGTCATTTCATCCAACTGTACGATGAGCGGATGTCATGATAATATTTCCCGTGCTGGTGGTATAGACTTAACAAACTATACTAAAATAATGAAGTTTGTAAAACCAGGAAATCCTAATGACAGCAAGCTTTACAAAGTGGTTAAATTAACAAACGAAGACAGAATGCCCCCACCGCCCATGCCGCCCCTTAGTCAGACACAGAAAGACAAAATTTATAAATGGATAAACCAGGGCGCCAAAAATAATTACTGTGCTGCCAGTTGCGACACGGCAGTATTTACTTATAGCGGAGCAGTGAAACCGGTAATGGATAAAAAATGTGTTGGATGTCATAATCCTGCTAACCTGGGGGGCAATATTGATATCTCGACGTATAGCACCATAAAGATAGTGGCGCTTAATGGAAAGCTCTATGGTTCTGTAGCGCATCAAACGGGTTATTCGAGTATGCCCAAAAACTCAGCCAAGTTGTCCGATTGTGAAATCCGGCAATTTCAGAAATGGATCAGCGCCGGGGCATTAAATAACTAATTCAAGATTAAACATGAAACAATTTATTTTTTTCATTCTTCTGCTTACAGGTATGCTGTCGCTCCATTCATGCTACTATGACAAAGAGGACCTATTGTATGGAGCCAAAGATGCACCCTGTACTGATACCACAACTACTGCATCCTACGCACAGAAAGTAGTTCCCATACTTCAGCAATTCTGTTACAGTTGCCACAGCGGCGGTTTCCCTTCAGGTGGGATAATCATGGGCACTTATACAGCGGATAAAGCCATCGGGCAAAATGGTAAACTGTACGGCTCCGTCAGCCATGCTGCAGGTTACTCCCCCATGCCCAAAGGCATGTCCAAGATGACCAGCTGCCAGATCGCCACTATAAAGAAATGGATCGATAACGGTATGCCCAATAATTAATAACAGTAAAGCCACTGAATATGAAACGAAAAAAAATCATCCGCTATATCTTACTTCCGCTTCTGCTGTTACTGGGAGTAGCGGCCATCTATATCTACAAGGAGTACACCCGGACACACAAGGATACTGCAAAACTGAAACCGGATTACAGCATAAAAGCGACAGACCTGATCAGGGAATTTGAAACCACGGAGCAGTCATCCAACAAAAAATACTGGGATAAAGTTCTCCGGGTAGAAGGAACAGTGAAAGAACTTACCCGTGATGAAAAGGGGTTTTACTCCATCGTATTGGGCGATACAGCTTCCATGTCATCCGTACGATGCAGCGTTGACAGTGTTCATGGTGCGGAAGCAGCCGGTGTACAAAAAGGGAGCCTTATAGCTGTGAAGGGTATATGTACGGGTTTTAATGCTGATGAACTACTGGGCTCTGATGTTATTCTCGTCAGAAGCGTTATTGATCACAAAAAATAATTTAATAACACTCAATAAAATTAAAAATGAAAAATCTTTTTTTACTGGTTAGTTTCTCCCTGTTGAACGCAGGAGTTTCCATTGCACAGAAATATTATACAAAGAGCGGGACCATTGGTTTTGATGCCACTTCCCCGTCATCCCCGGAGAGGGTTGAAGGCTTGAACAGGAGCGCCACCTGCGTGGTGGATACCAAAAGCGGCGCTATGCAGTTTGCGGTGCTGATGAAAGGTTTTGCATTTGAAAGAGCGCTGATGGAAGAACACTTTAATGAAAACTATGTGGAAAGCCACAAATTCCCCAAAGCAGAGTTTAAAGGAAAGATCAAGGACAGTGAAAATATTGACTATACAAAGGATGGCACTTACTCAGTAAAAGTGAAGGGTGACCTTACGATGCATGGGGAAACAAAAGAGGTGGAAACCACGGGTCAACTGGTAATCAAGGGAGGGAAAATAAGTACCGTTGCAGATTTCAGTGTCAAACTGTCTGATTACAAAATATCAATTCCCGGCCTCGTGGCGGATAAGGTGTCCAAGTCAGCAAAAATCTCAGTTTCCTGTTCACTCGAACCACTAAAAAATTAACCCATCAATTCAATCTCATGAAAAAAGTATTCATGCAACTGCAGGTAATATCTGCAGTGCTGCTGATCAGCACCAACCTGCTTGCCCAGGACCAGGATCTGTTAAAATTAGTAAGCAGCAATGAAAAACCGGGGAAGGAAAGGATCAAGTATGCTTTCAAATCACCAAGGGTCATCAACAGCCACTCCATGGAATTCCTTAACCCCGGTACAATGGATTTCAGGATCCTGCACCGCTTTGGTCAGCTGGACCAGGGGTATAAGAATTTTTTTGGCCTTGACCAGGCCAGTATGCGGATGGGTTTTGATTTTGGCATATTGCAAAACCTGATGGCAGGGGTGGGCAGGAGTACGTATAAAAAAGAACTGGATGCCTATATCAAGTATGCCCCGGTACGACAATCAACAGGTCCGTGGAGTTCCCCGGTAACTATTGCACTGGTATCAGGTATTACCATGGATGGATTACCCTGGACCGATCCGGACCGCAAGAACTTTTTTACATCCAAACTGGCCTATTATTTCCAGGCGATCATCGGAAGAAAATTCAGAGACGGGTTTTCCCTGCAGGTAATGCCGGCGATGGTTCACAGAAACATCGTACCATTGGAAACTGACCCCAATAATATTTATGCTGTTGGCGTAGGTGGCCGTATCAAGCTGTCAAAACGGATTGCCTTTACATGGGACTATTCCCATGTGATAATAGGCATGCCGGACAGTGGCTATTATCACCCTCTTTCGGTTGGTTTAGATATTGAGACGGGCGGGCATGTGTTTCAGCTTCATTTCTCCAATTCAACCGGTATGAACGAAAGGGCTTTTATTACAGAAACCACCGGGCAATGGGGGAAGGGGGAAGTGAGATTTGGCTTTAACCTGTCCCGGGTTTTCCAGATAACAAAGAATAAAAACCAAAAGGACTGACTGGGTTATGACATAATGTTGCGATTATTTTCTTTTTTTGTTTGAACTTTTCACTTTCGTTTTCTATTTTTGCGAGAGTGAAATTGATTTCCAGCATATTATCGCTTTATTTCCTGGCACTAACCATAGTCCCCTGTTGTTCATTTGATAACTGCCCGGAGGATAAAACAGCATCAGCACAGACTACCAGCCACAATAGTGGAGATGAGAATGGCCGGGGTAGCTGTTCACCTTTCTTTAATTGCGAGGGCTGTATCTGCGTTTCAAATATTACTGAACCGATAACATTTAGTCTTCAAATTATTGTGCCTGCAGAAACTACATATGCGGGTTTAATTTTTACTTTTAATTCTTACGACTTTCACTCCATCTGGCAACCGCCACAATTAGTATAACCTTTCTTTCTCTTCTGTTCCATTTTATTGTTTATCCATCCTGGTGGACATATTTATTCATTTCTTGTAAGATTATA
Organism: Chitinophagaceae bacterium; assembly: GCA_031395125.1. GTDB lineage: Bacteria > Bacteroidota > Bacteroidia > Chitinophagales > Chitinophagaceae > JJ008. Next base: position 5,843 of record JANNUI010000628.1, read on the forward strand.
TTATGCTTAATAGAATCATTCATTTCAGTATTAAAAACAAATTGATTATTGCTGTTTTTACTATAGCATTAATTATTTGGGGTTTCTGGAGCGCCACGAAGCTACCGGTTGATGCATTACCGGATGTAACCAATAACCAGGTGCAGGTTATTACCCGTGCCCCCACACTGGCAGCACAGGAAGTTGAACAATTCATTACTTACCCCGTTGAAAGGTCTTTATCCAATATACAGGGTATTGAGGAGATGCGTTCCTTTTCCCGTTTTGGACTAAGTGTAATAACCGTTGTATTTAAAGAAAATATAAACATATATTTTGCCCGGCAGCTTATTTCCGAAAAACTAAAGTCTGCTGAAGAGCAAATTCCGAAGGGCATGGGTACTCCGGAGATGGGACCGGTAACCACCGGTCTTGGTGAAATTTATCAATATGTTATCCATCCCCAAAAAGGCAGCGAACAAAAATATTCTGCTATGGATCTGCGCACCATGCAGGATTGGATAGTCGGCCGGCAATTAACAGGTATTCCCGGTGTGGCAGAAGTAACAGGTTTTGGTGGCATCAGCAAACAATATGAAGTAGCGGTAAGCCCCGAAAGGTTGAAAGCTATGAATGTAACCATACCTGAAATATTCATTGCCCTCCAAAAAAATAATGAGAATACCGGCGGGGCATATATCGACAGGAAGCCAAACGCTTACTTTATCCGGGGTGTTGGACTGGTAAAGACTTTTGCAGATATTGAAAATATTGTTATCAAACATCAAAGCGGTGTACCTGTGCTGATAAGGGATGTTGCTACGGTGCAATTTGGTTCACCACCACGGTACGGAGCGTTAACCTACAATGGCGAGAAAGAAGTAGTTGGTGGAATTGTGTTGATGATGAAAGGGGCCAATAGTGCTTCTGTAGTGGAGCTGGTAAAAGAAAGAATGGAAACAATAAAGAAATCATTGCCGGAAGATGTAGTGATTGAAGCCTTTTTGGACCGTACTGATTTGATTGACCGTGCCATCAATACCGTAAAGACGAATTTGATTGAAGGCGCATTGATTGTAATATTAATACTCGTCTTGTTTTTAGGGAATTTCCGGGCAGGTTTAATAGTTGCTTCCGCCATTCCTTTATCACTATTGTTTGCATTAGCCTTAATGAATTTGTTTGGTGTAAGCGCCAACCTGATGAGCCTGGGGGCAATAGATTTTGGATTAATTGTAGATGGGGCTGTAATTATTGTAGAGGCTACACTACATTATCTGGGAGTAAAAAAAATAACAGGGAAACTATCGCAGCCACAAATGGATGAAGCGGTGGAGAGCAGTGCAAAGAAAATGATGAGTTCCGCAGCATTCGGGCAAATAATTATCCTCATTGTTTACCTACCCATACTTTCACTGCAGGGGGTTGAGGGAAAAATGTTCAAGCCAATGGCCCAAACTGTTGGCTTTGCCATCTTGGGAGCTTTGTTGTTATCGCTCACTTATATACCCATGATGAGTGCATTATTTCTTTCAAAGAATTTGAAACATAAAAGAACTTTTTCCGACAGGATGATGGGTTTCTTTCAACGTGGATATGCCCCGCTATTGAAAGGGGCTATCAAATTAAAGTATGCGGTCATAGGTATTGCAGTTGCTTTATTGCTTATCGCCGGTATTATTTTTAAAAATATGGGGAGTGAGTTTATACCCACACTGGAAGAAGGCGATTACGCCATCGAATTTGTATTGCCGCAAGGTTCATCTCTTTCGCAAACAACAGAAACAATAATGATGGCAGAGCGGATGCTGCTTAAATTTCCGGAAGTAAAAATGGTAGTGGGTAAAACCGGCGCTGCGGATATAGCCACTGACCCGATGCCACCCGAAGCATCGGATTTAATGGTAATATTGAAACCCAAAAAGAAATGGACAACAACAGGTGATTTTTATGAGTTGGCAGAAATGATGGGAGATAAACTGTCCACTATTCCCGGTGTAATTGCCGAACCAAGCCAACCGATACAAATGCGTTTTAATGAGCTGATGACCGGTATACGGCAGGATGTGGCTATTAAAATATTTGGAGAAAATCTAGATACATTAGTTGCTTATGCCGATAAAGCAGCTAAAGTTATCGGTCCTATAAAAGGCATTACACAACCACAGGTGGAACGGGTTGATGGCTTACCACAGATCACTATTGAATATGACAGGGCAAAGATAGCAGGCTATGGGCTGAATATTGATGATTTAAACCATGTTATCAGCACCGCATTTGCAGGAGAAGAGGCAGGTGTTGTGTTTGAGAATGAAAGAAAGTTTGATCTGGTATTGCGTTTAGACAGTGCTCACCGTACAAATCTTGATGATGTAAGCGATTTATTTGTGCCGCTGAATGATGGTAATCAGATCCCTTTATCGCAGGTTGCGACCGTTTCCTTTAAAACAGGCCCCGCGCAAATAAGCCGGGAATCAGGCAAGCGGAGGATCTATATAAGCTTTAATGTAAGCGGCCGGGATGTGTCCAGTGTGGTAAAAGAAGCACAGCAAAAATTAAATGAAAAGGTAAAACTGCCCACCGGTTATTATTATACTTACGGGGGTACGTTTGAAAACCTGCAAAAAGCCTCTGCCAGGCTGATGATTGTTGTGCCACTGGCACTCTTGCTTATTTTCTTTATGCTCTATCTTACTTTTAGTTCTGTGAAAGATGCATCATTGATTTTTACTGCCATTCCAATGAGTGCTATTGGTGGTGTATTTGCATTACTGATAAGAGGAATGCCATTCAGCATTTCTGCCGGGGTAGGATTTATCGCCCTGTTTGGAGTAGCAGTTTTAAACGGGATTGTTCTGATAAGCACTTTTAACCAGCTGGAAAAAGATGGAATGAAAGACATTTTACAGAGAGTGCAGGAAGGAACCAGAATACGATTACGACCTGTTATGATGACGGCCTCTGTAGCAGCTTTGGGATTTATTCCGATGGCCTTATCAAGCGGCGCCGGCGCCGAAGTTCAAAAGCCGCTGGCTACAGTAGTGATCGGAGGGTTAATAACGGCTACTTTATTGACACTGGTAGTGCTTCCATGCCTGTATATCATCTTTTCAAAAAAGAGAAAAGTGAAAATAAAACCTGTAACTACAATCATAGCCGGGATTCTTCTGCTGACATCTTCTAATGGTTTGCAGGCACAGCTACAACCTGCCCGGCGCTTACCTGTAAGTGAAGTAATTACAATGGCTAAAAGCAACCTGCTGTATGATATAAACAAACAGCAGATAGAAAGAGGCAAAGTACAGATCAATACAGCAACAGCACTTCCAAAAACGGGGGTGTTTGCGGAGAATGAAGACCTCCGACCCGGTGATAATAAAGGCATCCTGAAAATAGGGATATCACAGAATATTGCCTGGCCGGGATTATATAAGGCACAGAAAAACCTGTACACCGAGCAATTGAAATACTACCAGGCCAATACTGCAGCTTTTGATGTGGATATAAAAAGAGAGGTACGGACTGTTTATTACCAGCTTTGGTATTTGCAGGATAAACAGCAATTGTTTCTCCGATTGGATAGTATTTACAGATCGCTGAATGATGCGGCCATACTGAAAGTAAAAACCGGCGATAGCCCCGGATTGGACAGTATTTCTGCCAATGTGAGGATGAAAGAACTGCAGGCGCTGCTGCAACAAACCGGTAATGAAGTTCAAATTCAGCAGCGGGTAATGATGCAGTTACTCAACACAGAAGAAACGCTGTTGCCGCTTTTGCTACCACTGGAAAAAATGTCAATGCCGGGTGTTGCAAATGACAGCGTTCATCCTGTATTGGCCTTGCAATCACAAAACATCAATATTGCCAATGCGGGTATTGGAGTTATAAAAAATGAAAACAAACCGGAGTTTTCAGGCCGTTTCTTCAGTCAGCGTTTGTGGGGTGCCAAAGACCCCTTCACCGGATTTTCGGTTTCAGCAGCCTTCCCTTTGTTTGGAGCAAATGCTTATCGCAGCAAAGTAAAAGTGGCACAGGCAGATATGGCAGTGCAGCAAAAGCAATATGATTACAGCAAGCAGGTGTTAAGCACACAACGGATGCAAAGACACCAGGAAGTAGAAAGAAACAGGAGTATGCTGGCCTTTTACGAAACAACAGGATTGAAACAGGCAAATGAAATCATTAAAGCAGCTTCATTGGCTTACCGTGCGGGTGAAATAAGTTTTGCAGAGCTATCGCAGTTTCTCACACAGGCCATAGAAATTCAAAAAAGTTATTTAGAGAACCTGAATATTTATAATCAATCAGTGATTCAGTACAATTATTATCTCAATCAATAAAATATCAAAAGATGAAGAAGTTTTTAATCACAATACTACTTTTCACCAGCCTTGTTTATATTGTTTCCTGCGGAGGCAAAAGCAGTAATGCTGAAACGGAGAATTCCGGAGAGGCAAAAACGGAGGAAGGTCATACGGACGAGCATGAAAATCCTAACACCACTACACTTACCGAAGTGCAGATACAAACCATAGGAGTTGAATTAGGTGTTATTGAGCAAAAACAATTAACAGCATCGGTGAAAGCAAGCGGGGTGTTGAAAGTCCCCAATCAAAGCCAGGCCACTGTAAATTCGATTTACAGCGGTGTTATAAGGTCCTTACTGGTTCAGCCGGGCAATATTGTAAGAAAGGGGCAAACCATTGCGACAATTGCCAACCCGGAATTTATACAGGCACAAAGCGAATACCTGAATGTGAATGCGAAAATATCACTGGCCGAACTGGAAGTAAAACGGCAAAAAGATCTGAATGCAGGTAATGCAGGGGCATTGAAAAATTTACAGTCAGCAGAAACAGAATTAAGGACTTTGCGCACCCTAAAATCTACCTTGCAGCAGCAAATACAGTTAATGGGAATAAATCCCGCTTCCTTACAGAATGGAAAATTGGTTTCTGTACTGGCTGTTCGAAGCCCTATCAGCGGAGTAGTAAGTAATGTGATGGTAAAAATGGGCAGTTATGTAGATGTAACCACAGCTGTTGCAGAAATCGTTGATAACAGCCAGTTGCACCTTGATCTGTTTGTGTATGAAAAAGACCTGCCCAAACTAAAAAATAACCAAACTATTCACTTTACCATTACCAACAACCCCGGCAAGGAATATGATGCACAGATATATTCATTGGGTTCTTCTTTTGAAGGAGAAAGTAAGGCGGTAACAGTTCATGCCAAAGTGCAGGGCGATAAAACAGGTTTGATTGATGGAATGAATGTAACCGCTGTTATCAGTTTAGACCAGACAACTGTACCGGCAGTACCTAACGAGGCTATCGTAAGAGTAGATGGCCAGGACTATATTTTTGTACTTACAGAGGCAGAAATTGAACAACATGCGGAGGAAAAGGACAGTCTGAAGGATGATGCAAAAAAGGAAGAAAAAGGAATGACCTTTGAACGCATACCAATAGCAAAGGGCACCGCAGATGTAGGGTACACCGAAATTACGTTGATAAAGGAAATCCCGAAAGGCGCAAAAATTGTGGTGAAAGGTGCCTTTTTTGTATCAGCAAAGATGACGAATACAGAAGGGCATGGGCATTGATAAATAGAGTTGACTCAGATTAAAAATAAAGATCCTTATCATAGCATAGCTACGCCGCACATGACCATTCGGTGGAAGCGACAACGATCGGCTTTTTTTCGCATATTTGCCGCATGAGGAAAATTTGGGTAACAGGGTTGTTGCTATTGACCGTGATTGTATCGGTTTCCTTTTCCAGGGAAAGCCTGCGGAGCATCTATTCCCGCCCACCATCCCAGTGGCCAAAGCCGTTGGTGGATGAGGGAGTGAACTGGAAAGAATTGGGCATTCTGCCAGCAAGCCCGATAGAAAACCACATGGATTCGCTGAAGCATTTAATTGAACTGGGCAAGGCTTTGTTCTTTGATACCCGGCTGAGCGGTTCGGGAAAGATCAGTTGCGCCACCTGCCACCAACCGGAACTGAACTGGACCGACGGAAAAGAAAGATCGGTCGGGCATGAGGGAGCGGTGAACAAAAGAAATTCCCCCACTATTCAAAATACCTGGTTCTATAACCGCCTTTTCTGGGATGGCCGTTCCAAAGATCTGCAGGACCAGGCTTTTGCCCCGCTCAACAGTGAAACAGAAATGCACAGTGAGATGCCGGATGTGATGCGGAAGCTGCGCAGGATTAACGGGTATAAGGAATTATTTAAAAAAGCATTTGGTGATGAGGAGATCGATCCGTTCAGGTTGACAGAGGCCATTGCTGTTTTTGAGAAAACGATAACAAGCCGTAAGAGCCGGTTTGATGAATTTTTGGAAGGAAAGAAAAGAGCTTTGACCAATGAGGAGTTAAGGGGGCTTCATTTATTCCGTACAAAAGCAAAATGTATGAACTGCCACAACGGACCTATGTTTTCGGATAACCAGTTTCACAAAAGTGTATTCGGCGGTAACGATGCTGGACATTACCAGGTATCACATAAGGAAGCAGACATCGGCAAGTTTAAAACCCCTTCTTTAAGGGATGTGATGCGAACAGGACCCTGGGGTCATCATGGTGCGGTAAAACACATGATGGATATTCTGCCGGTTTATAATAAAATGTCCCCCTCACCGGTTAACGATAAAACGCAAATGCTTTTCCTCAGCAACCGGGAGATCATGGACCTGCTTGCATTCCTGAACGCTATCTCCGCCACGCCGGTGGATTTTCAAAAACCTGTTTTGCCGGAATAAGCAACTATTTCAGCGGAACTGCTATCTTTGCCTGCCTGCCGGTAGGCAGGCTGTCCTGGCAATCAATTTTTAAAAATGACCAATATGAAAAAATTATTCCTTGCATTTTCAGTAATGACTTTCGCCCTGGTTACCAATGCACAACCCCCCGAAGGAGATGCAAAACCTGGTGAGTGGTATGGCGAAAAAGTATCTGCTGAGGGCGCTATACCCATCAGCGATGCTGTAGCCAAACTCAATAGCGGGAAAGAAGAAATTGACGGGAAGATTATGGCCAAAATAGTGGAAGTATGCCCGAAGAAAGGATGCTGGCTGAAGCTGGATATCGGCGATGGTAAGACCGCTACGGTGAAAATGAAAGACTATGGTTTCTTTCTACCTGTCGCGGCCAAAGGAAAAACGGTGGTGATTGACGGGGAAATAAAGATCAAAACAACTTCTGTGGCCGAATTGAAGCACTATGCCGAAGATGCCAAAAAGTCCAAAGAAGAAATTGATGCCATCAAAGAACCACAAAAAGAAGTAAGGGTGTTGGCGAAAGGAATTGTGGTGGTGGAATAATTAACTTTCCTAAGCAATACAAAGGGTTGTCCGCAGGGCAGCCCTTTTTTGTTTTCCACTTTGCGTAAACGGATTTTCCTCATCCGTAACCTGTATTTGCTCATACAAGACCAGTTTTGTGGCAAATAATGATTTATGCTGCGAAGAGTATTGATTTTGACCGGAGTGTTTGGCACCTTAACCACCAATGCCCAGGAAAGCAAAAAGATATTTTATGACGATTCCACGAACCCCACCCACAAGTATCTGCCCGATATAACTGTAGTTGGCAGAAACAGCAAAAGCGATTACCAGCAAATGCCCGAAGTGGTGGGCACATCTATTTATGCCGGTAGAAAGAATGCGTTGATTGTATTGGATAATGTGCAGGGCAATGTGGTGACCAATACCATGCGCCAGGTGCTGGCCAAAGTACCCGGTATCCATATCTGGGAAAGTGATCCCAGCGGCATTCAGATCGGTATTGCTGCGAGAGGTTTAAGTCCTAACCGCAGCTGGGAGTTTAATATCAGGCAGAATGGTTACGACATTGCTGCCGACCCGTTTGGCTACCCGGAAGCGTATTATAATCCACAGTTGCAGGCCGTACAACGAATTGAAGTGGTAAGAGGGCAGGGCTCATTGCAATATGGGCCGCAATTTGGCGGCCTGGTAAATTATATTCTCCGCAATGGAAGTGAAATCAGCAAGAAGTTTGAATTTGAAACGCAGCAAACTATTGGCAGTAATGCGCTGTTCAACAGTTACATTGCTATTGGGGGTAAAACCGGTAAATGGCACTACTATTCTTTCTTCGACCACCGCAACGGTGATGGCTGGAGAACTAACAGCCACTACTTTACAAATGCAGGTTTTGGTACTGTGACTTATAGTTTCACATCAAAGTTTTCATTGACTGCCGAACTGATGCGTACACACATCCGAAGCCAGCAACCCGGCGGATTGACAGATGCCCGGGCGCAGCAGGATGCACAACAAAGTTTACGCAGCCGCAACTGGTTTGATATTACCTGGACAACACCGGCTTTAATTGCCAATTATCAAATTAATGAGCGGACAAAATGGAATACCAAACTGTTCGCCACCATCGGCGACCGGAACAGCGTTGGTTTTTTACAAGCTGTTACTATAAGAGACAGCATCAATGCTTCCACTCTTGACTATAATAACCGCACTGTACAAACAGATAATTACCGTAACTACGGACTGGAAAGCCGCATCATCACCAATTACCATTTAGGAAAGATGAAAAACATTTTTTCCGGCGGTATCCGTTTGTACACCGGCACTACACATCGCCGGGCCGATGGTAAGGGAACAACCGGCACCGGTTACAATACAACGGTAATTGGTAATTATCTGAGAGATATTGAATTTGATTCAAAAAATGCTGCTGTGTTTGCCGAAAACATCTTCAGGCTTTCTGAAAAACTGCTCATCATTCCCGGTATTCGTTACGAATGGCTGGAAGGCGCAGCGTCTGGCCGTAATGGTTATACCTCAGGCGGAACCGAAATACGGCTGCAAAATATTACCCGTGACAGGAGTTTCCTTCTGGCAGGAATCGGTGCAGAATATCATATAGCAGCCGGAACGGAATTTTATGGAAACATCACTCAGGCATACCGGCCTATCCAGTTTGCCAACCTGCAGGCGCCACCAACCACTGATGTAGTGGACCAGGACCTGAGCGACTCCAAAGGATACAATATTGATTTGGGCTACCGGGGTAAAGTGAAAAATTATCTGCAGTTTGATGTAAGTGTTTATTATTTGCAATATAACAACCGCATCGGAACAATAACAGTAAATGATACGCCATCTTACCGCTTAATCACTAATGTGGGCAGCAGCAGCAGCAAAGGAATTGAAAGCTATATTGAGTTCAATCCCTGGAGGGCATTTACAAAAAACACAAAAGCTGATATCATTGTGTTTAGCTCCTATGGTTATACCCATGCCCGGTATGGAAACCACCATAAAGATGCAGCCACCAAAGGGAAGAAAGTGGAGAATGCACCAGAGCATATTTTCCGCGGGGGCATTACTGCCGGGTATAATAATTTGCTGCTGACCGCACAGGTAAGCTATGTGGGAAAAACATTCAGTGATGCGAATAACACGGCAACACCCGCAGCTAACGGTAATAACGGGTTGATTCCTTCTTACACGGTTACTGATATGACAGCCACATTCAAATTTTCAAAAATGCTGAACATTAAAGCAGGTATCAATAACCTGTTTGATGAAAGATACTTTACCCGCCGTGCCGGTGGTTATCCGGGACCCGGCGTGTTACCGGGTGACGGAAGAGTATTCTTTTTCAGCATTGGGGCAAAATTGTAAAACCAAATCTGCACTCAAATTGGTGTAACCGGGGTTATTCAGGCTGTTTATTTCCGTAACTTCGCCATCTTTTTAGGATGGCTATGAGTGTTAAATATCGAGAATTTACAGGCTTGAATCTCCCGGCTTTTGAGGCTGAAATACTCGCCCAATGGGCTGAAAAACAAGCTTTTGAGAAAAGTATATCTCTTAGGGAGGGCGCTACACCCTTTGTATTTTATGAGGGACCGCCCAGCGCCAATGGTATGCCGGGCATACACCATGTTATTTCAAGGACATTGAAGGACCTTGTTTGCCGTTACAAGACCATGAAGGGTTTCCAGGTGAAGCGCAAAGGCGGTTGGGATACCCATGGCCTGCCGATCGAACTGGGAGTGGAAAAAGAACTCGGCATCACCAAGGAAGATATCGGCAAAAAGATATCTGTTGAAGCGTATAACCAGAAATGCCGGGAAGCGGTACTGCGGTATAAAGACAAGTGGGATGATATCACCCGCAAGATGGGTTACTGGGTAGACCTGAACGACCCCTACATCACTTACAAGAATGAATACATTGAAACTGTCTGGTGGCTGCTGAGCGAGTTGTATAAAAAAGGATTGCTGTACGAAAGTGTAAGCATCCAGCCTTATTCACCGGCAGCTGGAACCGGTTTGAGTTCGCATGAACTGAACATGCCGGGAACGTATAAGGATGTGAGGGATACGAGTGCGGTGGCGATGTTTAAGGCCTCCCCAAACCCCTCCGAAGGAGGGGCTTACAAGAACCCCGGCATTCAAAAAATGTTTTCTGCACTTGCGGAGGCTTCGAAAGCCCCCCCTTCTCCACTAGTGGAGAAGGGGTCGGGGGATGAGGTCTTCTTCCTCGCATGGACCACCACACCATGGACATTACTTTCCAACCTCGCCTTAACAGTCGGTGCTAACATTGATTACGTTTTAGTAAAAACATTCAATCCTTATTTGCACAATGAAATAAATGTAGTACTTGCAAAACCGTTGTTAAATAAGTATTTCAAACCCGAAGCTAAAAACGGAAACTTTGAAGATTATTCCATACTTATAAGAAACCATCAAAATAAGGGTTCTAAAATCCCCCCTTCGGGGGGTGGGGGGGCTGCTCCGTGGAAAATAATAACTGAGTTCAAGGGAAAAGATATCGAGGGCTGCGAATACGAACAACTCCTTCCTTACGAAGCCAATTCATTAAAAAATATTTTGGAAGAAACACCCGACGCAAAACCCTTCCGTGTTTTACTCGGCGATTTTGTTACCACTGAAGACGGCACCGGTATCGTACATACGGCCCCTTCCTTCGGTGCAGATGACTTTAAAGTAGGTAAGAAATATGGCATTGGTATATTGACGATGGTGGATCGTGAAGGAAAATTCGTAGATGGCCTTGGTGAATTCAGTAACCGCTATGTAAAGAATTATAAAGACGACCCTAACTATGTTGATGTAAATGTTGATATAGCCGTAAGGCTGAAAAAAGAGAACAGGGCTTTTAAAGTAGAGAAATACGAACACAGTTACCCGCATTGCTGGAGAACCGATAAGCCCATTTTATATTACCCGCTGGATGCATGGTTCATCAAAACCACGGCCATCAAAGACCGGATGGTGGAACTCAACAAGACCATCAACTGGAAACCCAGATCAACCGGTGAAGGACGTTTTGGCAACTGGCTGGAGAATATGGTGGACTGGAACCTGAGCCGTTCA
>JANNUI010000019.1:0-5291 GCA_031395125.1 Chitinophagaceae bacterium
TTTCGTTTCCGATTCCAGTTGCTGTTGTAAAAACATGCCGCCCGATCGGGTCTTGAAATGACGGGCATATTGTTCCCATTGTGTTACGAAATCTTCCGGTTCAATATTGGTAATAAAACCTACAAAATGTATGATACTGCCTTTTTGCATGCTATTTTTTTAATGTTGCCCCGTACACTGTAATATAATCTTTTTTTTTCAGGTGCTGGTCATATTATTTCCCTGTTTAGCAACCTCCTGGTTTATGAATAATGAAATAATCGGGCTATTATGAAAATAAAAGCGCACCTTCGCAGATACTGGTCTCGTTTCACCTTAATCGATCTATGTACACACACACCTGGAAAAAATACCTGCCTGTTATCAGGTTATTGTTGAAAAAATCAGCAGTTGCAGAACAGACAATGACCCTGAACAGGACCGATTTTGAAAGAACCAGCCGGATACGCAAACCTGTCTGCTCTTTTGCCATTGAAGTAGTGAATGGCCGGTTAGGCAGGCTGAACCCTGCAGCCCAGGTCAGCAGCCTGATGGAGGTATTCGCCCAGGATGATGCCAGTATGGCATTACTCCGCCGCCAGCATTATGCCATCAGCCTCAGCGCCGATTTTCAGCTGGTCATCAAGAACCTTACACCGGTAACAGAAGAGAAATTGACCGAACCGGCATCTGAATAAGCCAGGCTCCCTGGCTGCTTACTTTCAAGAGTCCTTTGTTATATGGGTAGTTCCGGCATATTGGTGTACCGGGAATTCATATAAATAAAAAAGAGCCTTTGAAGGCTCTAAGAAGTTCAAATTGTTAGCTATTACCACCTTTTATTATCGGAACGGGGGGCTTTTTCTCTTGCTACGGAAACAGAAAGGGCTCTGCCATCAATGTCTTTGCCATTCAGGCCTTTGATAGCTGCATTCGCTTCATCAGACGAATCCATTTCTACAAATCCAAAACCGCGGCTGCGGCCGGTTTCCCTGTCGTTGATTACTTTGGCTGAAGAAACAGCGCCGTAAGCGCCAAACAAAGTTTTTAAGTCTTCATCAGTTGTGTGAAAGCTTAAATTCGAAACATACATGTTCATAAAACAATAATTTAAATTAAAACAATTAAAATACCTGTGATAAAAGGTCTGGCAGCAAAAAGCAAAGAGGAGGATAACTGTTACTAAAACGAAGAGTAAGAATTGATACTTATCTGTACTGAATGTTGGAAGAACTATTAATCACCCGGTGAAGATACGGAATTAAAATCAAATAGGCTGTTTAATATTCCCTGCTCTCCACTATGTTCAGTATCCTTGCTTTAGGCCCTGTCATCACTGTACCCTCCACCTGCTTCCATAATTTGTGAAACGCTGCCGGGGTAGCTTCAGCATCTGCAAGCTTATCAAACCCAAGATCTACAATTACATTATTTGGATCATCCACAGTCCGGTAAATACGGTAATATCGGGTTCCCGATCCCTTCCGGTCAATAGGATCACTGTTAAAGAGTTTTTTCCAGCCTTCATAACCGGGGAACTTGTGTTCGATCTGGAGGATGAACATAAATGCCGGTTTTGTTATAGTGAAGTTATTTCTTTTATTCTCAGTTTGGACACTCCTGCTGGTATTGAGTTGGAGAGATAATGTTGGCTTAGAAATAAAAGGATATTACAGCTTTAGTAAAAATTGCAAACAGCAGATGACCCATTGCAAGATTCAGTTTCAGCCCACCGGAAAGCCATTCTACATTTATTTCAAATTAAAGCGATGACCATATCCCGGATCCACACCGTAAAAAAGACAATCCTTTTAGTGATAATGGCTGGTATAGGGCTGGCGGGCCCTGTCTTTTCACAGCAAAAAAAAACAGTACAACTGGAAATTGGTTTCCACGGAAGTTATTTCCTGGTATTTGATGATGCCGGGTGGGGCTATGGGAGCAGTGTAAAATTGCTGCTCCCCATGGAAGGAAACGAAAACTATATCACTGCCGGTTTAACACTGGACAGGTTAAGAGAGAACAGGTGGTTTAGTGCTGTCCCGGAACCTGTCAGGCTAATCAATGCCGTTGGAGGGTATAGAAAAATGTTGCGGAACTTTTTTGTCGAACCACAGATGGGGATCGGATTCATGATCGAAACCGATAAAGCCGAAGTGCGATGGGAGTCCGATAGGACCTACGCCATCATGAATCTATTCCCTGGAATTGAATCGGGTGTTTACCTGGGAAAAACAACGATTTCTCTTGGTTACCGCCTTAATTTCAGAGACCCTTTTGAGGATGCTGTTTACTCCATTTTCAGTATTAAAGCGGGATACAGGTTTGGCAGAAAGTGATCAGAGGGAGTAATTATGTTACGGGGAAGGTATTTCTTTATTGACAATCCGGATGTAGCAATCATCAACTTTTTTTTACGCGCTGTTGGTGTTGTGACCGGTTTTGTGTACCGGCTTCACTAACAGACGGTTTTTAGGTTTCCTCTATTCGGATTGTTGGTGACGCCCTCTCACTTTGTTATGCTCAACACAGCCAGGGGCAGAAAAAAATGCCCGTCTTTGGAATTTAGCTTTTTTCGCATTGATGATATCTCATTGTTGAATTAAATACTTTCTAATATTTTCAAGTTATTTCTCTGCCGGATTAACAACTCTTGAAAAATTTACCCGGTACTTCTTCCAGCATAGCTTCTATTTTTTTTGCTGCATTCGTAATGGAAAGCCCGCCAAGGTTGGTACAGCGCAACGTATGATGGAGCTGGTCGCCAACGGCTTTCATGGTTTCTATCACTTCATCCAACGGGATCAGTTGTTCGTAATTTGATAAAGCCATATTGGCGCAAGACACTGCGTTGGTAGCCGCCATTACATTTCTTCCCAGGCATGGAGCCTCCACCCGGTTGCCAATGGGATCGCAGATAATACCCAATGAATTTTGCAAAGCCAGCGAAGCCGCAGCAATGGATTGTTGCAGGCTGCCGCCTTTCATTTCTACAATAGCTGCTGCTGCCATGCCGCCCCCCGATCCGGTTTCGGCCATACAACCGCCAACTTCAGCAGCAAAAGTTGCATGTGCCGCAATGAACACTCCGATCAATCCTGCAGATAACATTGCTTTCACCAATTCATCTTCATGCAATTTCATGGAATGTGCTGTACCAAACAAAGCACCCGGTAATGCACCACAGCTTCCGGCAGTAGGTGCGGCAACAATAACACCCATCGAGCTTTTTACTTCCATCATGGCGCTTACATACATGATGATGAGGTTATTGGTTTCGCCGCCAATTAATTTACCGGCTTCCAGGTTTTCTTTAAACTGCAAAGACTGGCTTCCTAAAATGCGGTCTTCATAATGTGTTCCTTTCAAACCCAACTGAATGGCATTGCCCATGATATGAATGATGCTCCGCATCTTTTCAAATACTTCTGTTCCAGCAATATTTCCTCTTGCCATTTCGTAATCAACAGCCAGTTCCCACAGCGATTTGTTTTTATCCTTATTATACTCCATCATTTCATTACAGGTGATAAAAGGTACCTGTAAATTTTTCCGGGCCATTACCGGTAAAACAGGATGAAGTTGTTTGATAAACAATACTTCTTCCATTTCCTGCAACTCTTTACAAATGCCTCTATCCAATAAGGTCTGTGATTTGATTTCTATAAAAGAGTTTGTTCCTTTATTGAATTCGATATCATCAAAAGGAACAGTGGCTTGGAGAAACTCCATAATCCTTTTCGGCTCATTACAGTAAATCAGTGTTTCAAAATAATCACCGGCCATAGAAACGGGTACTTCATCAATGGCAATAACTTCTATCATTCCCCCGCCGGTGGAAATGGCGGTGAGCTTCCTGGTTTCTTTATTATTATGTAAGGTTATCTTATAGGTGTTCGGATGACCGGCGCCAATATCAACGATACTTATTGTTACATTTATTCCTGCAGTTACAATATGCTTATCAGATTGCGACAATCGTTCATCATAAGCCTCCCATCCGAAAAAGCCGCCATACAATCCCATATCCGATCCCTGGCT
This sequence comes from Chitinophagaceae bacterium, assembly GCA_031395125.1. Lineage (GTDB taxonomy): Bacteria > Bacteroidota > Bacteroidia > Chitinophagales > Chitinophagaceae > JJ008. Next base: position 4,021 of record JANNUI010000019.1, read on the forward strand.
TTTATGTGTGGTGGCCAATGAACCATTGGGGTCAAATTCTATCAGAATATCTTTGATGTTTTCATCCATCAGGTCTCTGCATAAACGGGCAATACGTAAAGATGCGGCGCAATGAGAACTGGATGGGCCTCTCATCACCGGGCCGATCACATCGTTGAATATGCTGGGGTATGTACTCATTTTATTTGAGTTTTTGAGTGTGTAGTAAGGTACAAAATATTTTGCCAGGAATCAAAAAGGAAAAATCTGGGTAGTGACTCATTTTGAAAATCAATCATTCGGAGTTCTGTCACACCGGGCTTGACCCGGTGACTTTCCTATGGTATTTTGTCTTATACGGGAAAGATGCCGGGTCAGGCCCGGCATGACACGACCCTAAAAGGTCGAACACCAAACTGAAACATTACTAATTTTTTCAAAATGAGTCACTACCAAAAACTGAGCAGGGAACAGCCTTATTACTACACTCTCTTTTTCATTTTTTAGCTCTTAGCTTTAAAAAGCTACAAATTATCTTTCCAGAATTTTTCCATCGAACGCCGCATATGCAGTGTTGTATTTTTTCCCTGGCTGATACCATGGTCCCTCATAGGATAAGACATCATCGTAAACAGTTTGTTGTTTTTTATCAACTCATTCGCCAGCATTTCAAAATTCTGGTAGTGCACATTATCATCTCCTGTGCCATGAATGATCATCAGATTACCTTCTAATTTACCGGCATGTGTTAATGGAGAACCTTCCCTGTAACCAGCTACATTATCGTTTGGTAAACCCATGTAGCGTTCCTGGTAAATATTATCATACAACGTTTGTAAGGCAACAAAAGAAACAGCAATGCCGGTTTTATAAATAGCGGCATGGCGAAACATACAATGCAAACACATTTGTCCGCCACCACTCCAGCCCCAGATGCCGATTCGTTTCTCATCAACAAAAGAGTAAGTTGAAATGATTTTTTTAGCAGCCTTCGCCTGGTCATCAGCAGCCAGCAAACCAATCTGGCGGTAAATGCATTTTCTAAAATCGCGGCCACGGGGTACACGGGTGCCACGGTTATCAATGCTGATGACTATATAATCCAATTGGTTGCTCAGGTATTGATGCCAGAGATTATCGCCCGTGCCCCAATTGTCCTGAACAGTGGAACCGGCAGGCTCTCCATAGACATAAACTAAAAGCGGATATTTTTTTTGAGGATCAAAGTTGATAGGCTTGATCATCCATGCATCAAGTACTACATCACCAATATCTACTTTAAAGAATTCTTT
>JANNUI010000078.1:0-3007 GCA_031395125.1 Chitinophagaceae bacterium
TCGGTGCTTTTGCCGCGAAAAAGTTTGTAAGCCAGCCCGCTGCCTGTCTTTTTATAGGACACTTTTTTACAAGCCGGCAGCAGCGCTGCTGATAAAAGAACGATACTTAATAACCTGATTGTTTTCATTTGCTATTATTATTATATTACTGTAAGAGATCTTCGTTTTCCTTTATTACCTGTTTAAAACGCTGCACTGTTTTCTCCAGCGTATCGCTGCTGCGGCCACCCGATGCATTAAAATGCCCGCCACCTTCAAAATATTGACGTGCAAATATATTGCAGTCAAAATCACCATTGCTGCGGAAACTCCATTTTCGTTCCTCGTCGCGGTCAATCACAAGCGCCACCAGTTTGATGCCCTGGATGGATTGCGGGTAATTTACGAGGCCTTCCGTGTCGCCGGTTTTTATCTGGTATTTCAGCAGGTCGGACCTGGGGATGGCGATCAGCACCGTATTGTATTCGTAGAACACTTCCATGCGGTTCTGCAGCACATGGCCCACAAACCGGAGGCGGTTCTCGAGGAAATTATCAAATAACTGCTCATGCACATGTGTATGCTCCAATCCCTTCTCTTTTAAATCGGCCACTAAGCGGTGTACACTTGCATGGGCCGAGGAGAAACGGAAGGAGCCGGTGTCTCCCACCACACCGGCATACAAACATTCACCGATTGTAGCATCAATTTTTTCTTCATTCCCTGAAGCGACGATGAGGTCATAGATCATCTCGCAGGTGGAGCTTTTTGCTGTATCGCTGATGCCATAATCAAAGGATGCTTCATCCGGCTCCTGGTGATGGTCGATCAATATTTTGGTGCAGCTTAGTTGTTTCAGCTTTTCTGTCATCGTTTTGGTGCGATGAAAGATGTTGAAGTCGAGGCAGAACAGCCAGTCAGCATCATCCAGCGCAGTTCCCGCTTTCACCTTTTCCTTTTCATAATCCAGCACTTCATTGGCACCTGGCATCCAGTTTACCCATCCGGCCCAGTTGGTGGGGGAAATAACGGTGACGGTATGTCCCAGTTTTGCCAGCCAGTGCTTCAGCGCCAGTGAAGCTCCCATTGCATCGGCATCGGGTTTCTGGTGGGTGGTGATGACCACTTTGCGGGGCTGAACGAGTAACGGAAATATGTCCTGTATGGGTTTCAAAACGGGTGCGAAGGTATGGGAAATGTGCTGATGTGCCAATATGCTGATTAGCCAATGTATGCCTGAAAGGAAAAGTATTCAACACATTATTGAATTGGCTGATTAGCTGATTGGCCGTACTTTTGCGCCTCGCCGGACGAAGCTAAAAGCGAAGTCCGGGCCGAAAGAAAAATAAACGTAACTATGAGCAATCGCACTTTTACCATGATCAAACCGGATGCGTTTAAAAACGGACATGCCGGCGCTATCCTCGACCGTATCCTGCAGGAAGGCTACCAGATAAAAGCCCTGAAGATGACCAAACTGACCCCGGAGAAAGCCGGTGAGTTCTATGCCATACACAAAGAGAGGCCTTTCTACAAGGAACTTGTTTCTTTTATGTGCGAAGGCCCCATCATTGCCGCCATTCTTGAAAAAGAAAACGCCGTGGAAGATTTCCGCAAACTGATCGGCGCCACCGACCCAGCCAGGGCCGAGCCGAATACCATCCGTAAATTATATGCAGCATCGGTTGGCGAAAATGCCGTGCATGGCAGCGACAGCGATGCGAATGCAAAGATCGAAGGTGACTTTATGTTCTCCGTGCTGGAGCAGTTTTAATAAAAAACTTTTGAAGAAGAGAAAGCAGTTCTGAGAAGGGCTGCTTTTTTTGTTGGCAATAAATATTATTATTAGTTGATTTCCTTAGAAAAGGGTTGAACTGATAGATGATTTTTATCTATAATCATATCTCCCTCGCCCCACCCATCTTATTCTCCACTGGTGTCACAGTATAGCCTTCCTTGCGCAGTAAATTAATAACGCCTTTCTCCCCCGGCAGATGGCCGGCGCCGACAGCGATCAGTAATTTTTTTTCCGGCAGCAGTGTTTTCAGTTTCTTTACCCAGTTTTGGTTGCGGTGATAGAGCATGATATCCGTAAAGGCTGACATGGCCGGGTCTGCATCCACGGTAAGGGCTTCCAGTTTATCCAGGTCCTGGTTGCGGTAAGCCTCAAACATTTCTTCCAGCAGTTTATTGGCGGCATCGTTACTGTTGCTGCTGTCAATATAACTTACCAGTTGCTGTGCCTGCAGTTTGTAGGGTATGCTGTCCAGCATGCCGGCCTGGTAGGACATGGTCTCCAGCCCTTTTATTTTTTTGTCACTGGCCTTTGCTTCCTGCATGATCACCTGCTCCATCATGGCCGTTTCATCACAGGGCAACGCATCCTGCTCCAGTGTGGAGGCCGCCAGTATAGGTTTGAATGTTTCCAGCATGGAAAAAGGCAGCATGGAGCTTTTGCTCGCAAAATATTTTTTTACTTTCTGGTAGTCTTCCGGGCTCAGCAGGTCCTGCAACGTGGTATCGCCCTGCATTTTCATTTTGCCCATGGCCCCTATCATTTCAAAGAGATTGTCCATATCAATTTCCAAATAAACTTCATCACTGTTGCGGATGGCTTTTTTCAGGTTGTTGCTCAGCGTGGCGTCTTTGGCGCAGAGCATGTGAATGGTGCCAAAGAGGTAAGAAGGTTTGTCCAGGCCGTTGCCGCTTATCTTCCAGAGCAGGGTATTGTTTTCGTTGACCTTCTGCGCAAAAGCGGAAAGGGTAACAAGGCTGAGCAGCAATACGGCACTGATTCTTTTCATCGGGTGAATGTTTTATGCAAGATAAGAATTGTCAATGGTCATCCCGATAGCTATCGGGAGTGAATAGTGAATAGTGAATGGTGAACCAAAGGGCAAAAACCCTTCCAGATAAGATTTTGTGACGGAGTGGCAGGTTTACCCAAGCCCCACTCGACCTCACCCCCAACAAACATTGGCTTTCATAAAAAACAGCTTTCCCAAGTCCCCCCTCTCCATTCGGAGAG
>JANNUI010000086.1:0-7621 GCA_031395125.1 Chitinophagaceae bacterium
TGATGCTTTTACTGGTATCGGAGTCTAAAACCCCTCCTTCGGAGGGGCTTGGGGAGGCCTCAATAAACAGCCTGGCTTGCTCACCCCTTAATCCCGGTGCATGACCATCCACCGGTTTATTTAAACGGTGTGCGGCTGCGATCTTTTTCATCACTTCTTTATCAGCATTCAGCACCCCCGGAAAGTTCATCATCTCACTCAGGTATTTTATATCATCTCTTTGCAGCAGTTTTTCTACATCATTTGAATCCAGCGCTGCACCTGCAGTTTCAAATACAGTGGCCGGCACACAGCTCGGGGCCCCGAAATTGAATTTAAAAGGAACAGTCCTGCTATTTTCGATCATAAATTCCACACCGGCCATACCGCAAACATTGGCAATCTCATGCGGGTCGCTGACGGTTGCCACGGTGCCATGTACAACGGCCAGCCTGGCAAACTCCGAAGGCACCAGCATAGAACTCTCGATATGGACATGGCTGTCAATAAAACCGGGAAGAATGTAGTCGGGAGTCAGGAGTCGGGTCCCGATAGTTATCGGGACGGGAGTCTCTTTAATGGAAATAATCTTTTGGTTTTCGACAACCACAGTTGCTGCATAGATCCTTTGCTGGTGAACATCGACTAATTGGCCGCTGACGGAAAACGATGACATATTGCAGGTTTGGATAAAGTTACGATTTCGCCCTTCCCGGAGGGTAATACTGTTCATGAAGATGGCTTCGTCGTACAAAGTAAATCACTATCTTCAAAGGACTAATTTAACACAGCACTGTTATGAGAAAAATTTTCCTGTTGCTGATCTTCTTCAGCATACTATTCAGCCTGTCTGCCCAAAAAACCCTGCCTGCTGCAAAGCAGGTAAACCCTGTTGCTCCTGCTGCCCGGGAAAACAAGGAAGAGGTGTTATTCAAAAACCTGAAATATCGCCTGATCGGCCCATTTCGCGGCGGCCGCAGCGCTGCGGTAGCCGGCAGTTATAAAAACCGCACTACTTTTTATTTTGGCGGCACCGGCGGTGGCGTTTGGAAAACAGCTGATGGCGGCAGTAACTGGACCAGTATCTCCGATAAATATTTTGGGAGTTCCATCGGCGCTGTGGCGGTGGCACCTTCTGATGAGACCATCCTCTATGCGGGAGAAGGCGAAAACACCATGCGGGGAAATGTGAGTGAAGGTCTCGGCGGCATGTGGCGCAGCGATGATGGAGGAAAGACATGGAAAAATATTGGTCTGAAAGACGGCCGTCATATCATCCGCATCATTATTCACCCTAAAAATCCTGATATAGTTTGGGCAGCGGTGATGGGTCACCTGTTTGGCCCCAATGAGGAAAGGGGGATCTATAAAACCACAGACGGCGGCAAAACATGGAAGCGGACCTTATTTGTAAATAATCAAACGGGCTGCAGCGACCTGGTGATGGAGCCGGGCAACCCCTCTGTTTTTTATGCAGGAACCTGGCGGTTGATAAGGACCCCTTATTCATTGGAAAGCGGCGGGGAAGGAAGCGGGTTATGGAAAAGTACAGATAGCGGCGAAACCTGGACCAATATTTCAACCCGGAAAGGGCTCCCCAAAAATGCCTGGGGCATCGTTGGTGTTGCAGTGGCCCCTTCTAATACTGATAAGGTATATGCCATTCTTGAAAACAAAGACGGGGGTCTGTACATGAGTGCTGATGGCGGAGAGACCTGGACACTCACCTGCAGCGACAACAATATCCGGCAACGGGCATGGTATTATACCAAAGTATATGTGGACCCGAAGAATGAGAACAAAGTGTATTGCCCCAATGTGGGATTTATGGTCAGCACGGATGGAGGCAGGACCTTCAGGGGCATTTCCACACCGCATGGGGACCATCATGACCTGTGGATCGATCCGGAAGATGGAAACAGAATGGTAGTGGCGGATGATGGCGGCGCACAGGTAACATTTGATGGCGGCGCCAACTGGAGTACTTACCTGAACCAGCCCACCGCCCAGGTGTACCGGGTAAGCACCGACAATGCATTCCCGTACCGTATCCTCGGCGGGCAACAGGATAACAGCGCATTCAGGATACGGAGCCGTACTTACGGATCTGCTATCACGGCCACCGATATGGAAACAGCTGCAGGAAGTGAAAGTGGTTATGTGGTCGCTGATCCGACTAATCCTGATATTACATACGGTGGTAATTACATGGGTATGCTTCAGCGTCTTGATCATCGTACTGGTGAAAGCCGGCTGATCAATGTGTGGCCCATTGATAATATGGGTGCCGGCGCTGAAGCGGCGAGGTACCGCTTTCAATGGAACTACCCGATCTTTTTTTCACCACACAATCCGAAACGGTTGTATGCAGCGGGTAATCATTTATTCGTAACCGGGAACGAGGGCCGGAGCTGGGAACAGATCTCTCCCGACCTTACCAGCAACGACAGAAGCAAACAAGCCTCTAGCGGCGGACCCATCACCAAAGACAATACTTCAGTGGAATACTACTGTACTATTTTCACGGCAGCAGAATCACCTTATGAAAAAGATTTGCTCTGGAGCGGCAGCGATGACGGGCTGATCCATGTAAGTAAGGATGGCGGAAAGAACTGGGAGAATGTAACGCCCAGCAATTGCCCACCAGGGATGATGTGGAACTGTGTGGAAGCAGACCCCTTCAAAAAAGGTGCAGCTTATTTTGCAGGCACCCGGTATAAGTCAGATGATTTCAAACCCTATATTTTTAAAACAGAAGATTATGGCAAGACCTGGAAACAGATCACCAATGGTATTCCTGTTTTACATTTTACCCGGGCCCTCAGGGCCGACCCCAAAAGACAGGGCTTGTTATATGCCGGTACCGAATACGGCCTCTATATTTCGTATGATGATGGCGCCAATTGGAGATCATTTCAGTTGAACCTGCCGGTGGTTCCCATTACCGACCTGGCCATAAAAAACAACGACCTTATTGTGGGCACACAGGGCAGGAGCCTCTACCTTCTGGATGATCTGGGAGTAGTGCAGCAACGCAATGAAAATATCATCAATAAAAACCTTCATGTGTTTGATGTCAATCCGGCTTACCGGATGCCCGGGGGCGGACGTCGAGGCGGTGGCGGCATTGCAGCCGCCAGTGGCTTACGCAATGTGGGGATGAATCCGCCAAACGGAGTTGTATTTAATTATTACCTGAAGAGTGTTAACGATTCATCCAAACTGGCCATTGAAATAATGGATAAGAATAAAAAGAAAATAAAAACATTCTCTACGTTCTCCAAAGAAGAAAAGATCAATATTAACAGTGGTATGAACCAGTTTGAGTGGGATATGAATTACCCACAGGCTGAAAGGGTGGAGGGGCTGATATTATGGAATGGTTTTGTGGGTGGCCCCAAAGCAGCACCGGGAGAGTATTTTGCAAAATTCAGATCTGGCAATGATTCAACGGAACTGCCTTTTACTGTTCTTGCTGATCCCAATTATAAAATAACCCAGTCCGAATATGAAGAGCAGGTTAATTTCCTGCTGACAGCCAGGGACAAATTCTCCGAAGTGATGAAGGCCTTGAAAAATATCAAAGAGGTCCGCCAGCAGATGACTGACTTCAGCGACCGCAACGGGAAAGATGTACCCAAAGAGATCAAACAGCAGATAGATACCATTAATAAACAAATGACAGTAGTGGAAGAGGCATTGCACCAGACAAAAGCCAAAAGCGGGCAGGATGTATTGAATTTCCCGATAAGACTGGATGATAAACTGTCAAGTGTGTATGGTGCCGCCGCAGCGGGCAACTCGGCCCCGTCAAAACAGGCAAAGGAAGCTTATGCAGAACTGGCAGGGCAGATCAATGTACAACTGGACAAGCTGAAAAAGATATGGAGTGATGATCTGGGAAAGCTGAACCAGCTCATCCACGAAAAAACACTCCCGGTGATCGGGTTGAAGAAAGACTAAGCAAAAGGGCTTCCCATGAAGCCCTTTTCTTTTCGCAGTTAGTATTGGTTGTGAAAAGTGCTAATGCAGCAAAATTTTCTTTGTTCTTTCCTGCATAACGGCAATGGCCTCTTCCCGGCTGGAGAAAGTGTTGCCATTGATATTGACAAGGTTGTCGGCCAGCTTATCGTACCTTTTTGTCATCAGCCAGATGAAAATATGCAGGTAATGTACCCCGTCAAACACCAGTGATTTTTTAGCGGCAAACTCATCTTTCATCTTCAGGAACTCACCGGGAATTTCTGTGTAGTGCATCGCAGGGCGAAGATGGTGTACGGTATGGTAGCCGTCATTCCAGCACATCTTATTGTATTTGGTGTTGATGCAGTTGATGGCGCTGGTGAAATTATCTTCGGGGTTATTCTTGTCTATAAATGAGTGCTGTGCCCAGTTGCCCAGCATCATCACGATCCTGGCAAACACAAACGGGATGATAAAGATCCAGAGGGTGGCTTGTAAGTTCACAAAACACATACCCACACAGAAAAGGTAAAATGCCATTTCACCATAGGTGAGGCGCAGGTATAATTTTTTCCTCTTCCTGTTGAACAGGTACATAAAGGTGTCCCTGAAACCAAGGATAAGAAAACGGGTGACATATTTTGTAAAATCCCAGAGACTGTCCCTTTTATATTTTAAGGTGCTGCTTGCATCATCTTCCTGGTTGTTCTCCACATGGTGCATGGCCATGTGGTGTACAAAATATGTTTCCGGTGTATGGCCAAAAAAGGGGCACACAAACCATATTACATAGTTGTATATCCACATATAACCTTTCTTAAAAGGCTTGCGGTGACTGATGCAGTGCAGCATGAGCCCAAACCGGCCTTTAAAATACATCTGGGATACATAGAAGTAGGGAACATACAATAACCACCAGTACCAACCGGTCAGCACCAGGGTGTAAAGAAAAATGGCAACCGGTATCACAAGGATATGAATAGCGGTGAGCAAATGAATAAAGGGCAGATCCCTTTTATCATTCAGGTGTTTCAGCCAGAATTTTTCATAACGGCTGAATGCCGGGGGATCATTATAAACAGGATCAGTAAGTGCTGTCAGTGCCTTCATTCCAAACAGAATAATTCAAAAAATAATTCCCGGGTAAGTGTGTGGCCGTCTGCAGTGTTTCAAACTGCTGGTTTCCAGGAAAAAATGGTTTTGTAAGGGGATAAAAGTACAGCATTCCCGTTAAACCGGGTCATTTGTTTTATTGTGCAGTATATGATTTTCGTCAGGGGTAGACATGCAACTATTTCATTTTTAAATCGGGTTTCACATCCCTTACACGAGTAGTACCTCCACCATCCAGGGTCAGGTCAACCGGCTTATTGGTTTGCCAGGCTCCCCGGGTGAAATCGGGTACATCCACCGTCCTTGATCGTTTAGCAACAGATCTTCCGCTAAGGGGGACCAAACAACTCCATGCAGCAGCATCATAAACATCCTGATCAAGCGGCAACCCGTTTCGAAGGCAATCGATCAGCCGCCAGTCCATGATGAAGTCCATACCCCCGTGACCGCCTACTTCTTTGGCAATAGTGCCGATATGTTTTACAATCGGGGGGGAATATTTTTCTTCCAGTTGTTTCAGTTCATCTGCTTTTACCCAACTATGACTAAAGGCAATGCGTTGCGGCCCCGGCCATTTTTGGGCAATGCCCTTTGTACCGCTTACCATGTGAATGCGGGAATAGGGCCGGATGGTAGATACATCATGTTGCACCATGATGGTTTTTGCCTTGTTGGTTTTGATGAGGGTGGTGTTCATATTCCCCCGGTAAGGCCTGTCAGTATATTCTTTAAAAAAATCATCTTTTGCAGCAAAATCTTTCGCCATATTGTTCAGTGTAAAGTCGGCAGTACTCATGCTGACAAGATGGTCAAACTTATCACCCCGGTTAATATTCATACATTGGGCTACCGGGCCCAGGCCATGTGTGGGGTACAGGCTTCCGTTCATTCGTATATTTTCTTTCAGCCGCCACATATCCGCATAGGCTTTTTTATTAAAGAGCCAGTCCTTGCTCAGGTCATGTATGTAGGCGCCTTCGGCATGAACGATCTCGCCAAACATTCCCTGCCTTGCCATATTCAGCGTAAGCAGTTCAAAAAAATCGTAGCAGCAGTTTTCCAGCATCATACAATGCTTTTTGGTGGATTCGGACGTTTCCACCAGCTCCCAGCATTCATCCAATGTGAGTGCGGCAGGAACTTCCGTGGCGGCATGTTTGCCGTTTTTCATAGCATAGACACATATAGGTGTGTGCAAATGCCAGGGAGTGGGAGTGTAGACCAAATCAATGTCATTACTCTCACATAATGCTTTCCATCCGTTTTCACCGCTATATTCTTTTGCTTTTGACCGCTTCTCCGAAGGAGTCCCTGCGGACATTTTTTCCAGTGTCTTTTGCGAAGCCGCTACCCGGTCAGGGTATTTATCACAAAGCGCCACGATCTCCAACCCGTCAATATAGCTTAGCCTTTCCACCGCTTCAGAACCCCGCATCCCCAATCCCACTACGCCGATGCGTACCGTTTCAATTTTTGGAGCTGCATAGCCGCACATATTGAAGCGCCCGGCTTTATGTTCGAAGTGGTTGGATCTTTCTATTTGCTCATCGGAGCTGCCGGTCACTTTGGCAAAAGAAGGGATGCCTGTGGCTAAGGCGCCGGCGCCAATTGAAATATTGCGGAGAAATTTTCTGCGGTTTGATTTCATTTAAGACAATTAAGTTCCTGCAAGTTCATGAATAATCCTGATAATGGCAGCGCCGGGTGAAAACAAAACAATCGTTTGCAAAAATTGCATTGAGATGAATTCAATAAGCGTATGATTCACTTCTCATACTGTGAAAGGGCCCTGCATTTGTTGTACCCGTTATTTCACGGTGGCAAAAACAGTTAAAAGACGCTTGTTATGCACATGCCTGCCATAGTATGTTTGACCTGTTGATATTACTGGTTGATTTTTTATGAAAACAAAACACTGCTTATCTAAACAACTCTCATTAACCGTTAAAAAGAAAAACAATGAAACACAAAATTCAAAATTCCCTGATTGCAATGCTGGTTGCATCTGCAATTTTTGTAAGCTGTTCAAAGGACGAATCGTTAACAGCTGCCAGCGGATCTGTTCCCAGGGTAGTTAAAACAGAAAAACCTGTTCCTGTTTACGACACTGGTATCATGGGAAGCCTCAGCCCGGCGCCGCTAAAAGCCGACATGAAAATTATTGATGACCATGGGCGGTTTTCAGCTGATGTTCCGGTAACCCAGGATGGTTCATTCAGGCTTGGAAATATTCCTCCCGGGGCGTACTATTTATTTATTGCTTACATCTCCTCGGCCGATTCTCCGAATGATGTGAGTTTTAAATACCTGACTGTAAAGGATGTAACAGTCAGAGCTGATGGTATGACTGATCTTGGGGTGATCCGGACTCCTTAACCGATTGAAAATGTTGCAATTAAGCAGGGCGTATGGGCCCTGCTTAATTAGTACCCGTGTTTTCACGGGGGCACAGGGAAGCCGAAAACTGAACAGAGTAAGCAAAAATTTATGGCAATTAAAACTTATTATTATGAAAAAGAACCTGATCATAAAAACAATAGCCAACCTATTGAGAAGATTTAAAATT
>JANNUI010000227.1:0-5347 GCA_031395125.1 Chitinophagaceae bacterium
CTTTTTCTTTTATCTCCTTATAAATGAAAAGCTGTTTGTCAACCGTATCCACATTGATCAGGGCCCTTGCGTGTCCCATGCTCAGTTCACCGCTGCGTACAGCCAGTTGTATATCGGGGGGAAGTTTTAACAAACGGATGAAATTGGCAACGGTGCTCCTGTCTTTTCCCATCCGCTCTGCTACCTGTTCCTGAGTATATTCCAATTCTTCCATCATTCTTTTATAGCTCAGCGAAACTTCCATGGCGTTCAGGTCTTCCCGCTGCAGGTTTTCCAGCAGTGCCAGTTCCAGCAGTTGCGCATCGTTGGCCTGCCGGATATATGCAGGAATGTCGTTGATACCGGCCAGCCTGGCGGCCCTTAATCTTCTTTCCCCGGATATAAGGCGGTATTTGCCGGAAGGAAGCCTGGAAACAGTGATCGGCTGAATGATGTCATGCAGTTTGATGGAATCCGCCAGTTCTTTCAAAGTGGTCTCATCAAAATCCCGGCGGGGTTGTTTGGGATTGGGTTCCACCTCATCAATCAGGATGCGGCTGGTGTTGGTTACATTCTCCACCACATTTTGTTTTAACTGACCGCTGCTGGTCTTCAGATCGGCATCGATACTTTGCAAAAGGGAACGGATTCCCTTGCCGAGGAGTTCTTTATTTTGTTTGGGGGTCGACATGTTGAATGTTTAAGGTTTCAAGTTTAAGGTTGGTGGAGGTTAAAAATAACATTAAACCTTAAACTTTAAACATGAAACAGCTTATAGCTCCAGTATCCTTTCTTCATTCTTGATCTTCGTCAAATCGTTTTTCTGGAGGATCTCTTTGGCAAGATTAAGGTAATTCATGGAACCCTTGCTGTTGGCATCGTAGAGTATCACGGGTTTACCGGCGCTGGGGGCTTCGGCCAGTCTTGCATTGCGGTGGATGATGGTGCTGAACACCATGTCTTCAAAATGACGGCGTACCTCACTCACCACCTGGTTGCAGAGCCGCAGGCGGCCGTCGTACATGGTCATCAGTATGCCTTCAATGACAAGAGAGGTATTCAGCCGGCCCTGGACGATCTTGATGGTGTTGAGTAGTTTGCCAAGGCCTTCGAGTGCAAAGAACTCACACTGCACCGGCACCACTACTGCGTCAGCCGCAGAGAGTGCATTGACGGTGATCAGGCCAAGTGAGGGGGAGCAGTCGATGATGATAAAATCGTAATCATCCCGTATTGCCTCTAATATATTCTTGAGGACCATCTCCCGGTTGGGATAATTGATCATTTCAATTTCAGCGCCTACGAGATCGATATGGGAGGGGATGAGGTCAAGATTGGGAATTTCTGTTTTCAGTATTACATCTTTGGCCCTGGACTCATTCACCATGCAGTCATAGAGGCTATGGGTGACATTGTGCAGGTCGAAACCCAGGCCGGTAGTACTGTTGGCCTGCGGGTCTCCGTCCACCAGCAATGTTTTGTATTCCAGTACCGCAAAACTGGCCGCCAGGTTAATGGCTGAAGTGGTCTTTCCCACGCCTCCTTTCTGATTTGCTACGCCGATGATTCTTGCCATATGCCCTATTCCGCCTCAGGCGGAGAATATTTATTTTGGGTATTAAATGAATACAGTCTCTCCGATTGCGGGCAAAAGAAGGTTGCAGCCCTTGCTTTCAAATGCCTGTTTCGCTTTCAAATGATCGATCTTGATAAGCCCGAAAGTGTCGTAATGTACGCCCACAATGGTTTTACAATCAATCATCCCTGCTGCTGTTGCTGCATCTTCATAGCCCATGGTAAAATTGTCGCCAATGGGTAAGACGGCAAAATTTAGTTTTGCCCATTTGGGTATTAACTGCATATCCAATGTAAGGGCCGTATCACCACTGTAGTAAAAATTTCCTTCACTGCTGCTGATAATAAAACCCATCGGGTTGCCGCCATAGCTGCCATCGGGTAAGCCGCTGGAGTGCCGGGCATCAACACAGCGGACTGTGAAGCCACCAAAATCCCATTTACCACCGGTATTCATGGGGTGCACATTTGTTAGTTTCTGCCTGCCGAGCCATTCATAGATCTCCCAATTGCAGATCAGTTTTGCACCGGTAGCCTGTGCCAGCGTCACCGCATCGGCGATATGGTCAAAATGGCCATGTGACAGCAATATGAAATCAGCTTCTATGGAATTGATGTCAATATGTTTGGCCAGTTCATTATTGCTGATGAACGGGTCGAACAATAACTTCTTTCCATTTGTTTCCACTGCGAAACAGGAATGACCGTAATAGGTGAATTGCATCTTTTGACCGGTTAATGGAACGGCAAAAATAGGCGTCTGCAAAGTTTCCGGGTTAATTTTGAGCAATAATGCGAAACTCTCCCTTTTGGTGGATATTGATAGGATTTATGGTGCTGCTGGATGTCTATTGCTTCCAGGCACTTAAAACGGTGACCCAGTCGGCCTCCGGCCGGACAAGGACAATTATTCACAGTAGTTACTGGGTCTTGTCCGTGATCGCTATTATCCTGCTCATCATACTTCCCTACCTGCGGCTTGATAAACAGACCTGGCTCAGCCGGTCAACTCTTTTTGCGCTGCTTGCCGGTTTGTTTTTTGCCAAGGTCTTTGCGGCTGTTTTCTTTTTGGCGGATGATATACGCCGGGGCGTGCAATGGATGGCGGTTAAATTCTTTTCCCAGCCGGAAGGAGAGAAACTGCAGGCTGCTGAACAAATTTCACGTTCCGCCTTCATGAGCTGGGCAGGCATGCTGGCGGGAGGGGGATTGTTTGGTTCGCTTATTTACGGGTTTGGAAATAAATACCGCTACCAGGTAAAAAGGGCAAAGTTGTCATACCCCAATTTGCCGGCCTCCTTCAAAGGATTAAAAGTTGCCCATATCTCTGATATACATTCCGGCAGTTTTACGGATAAAAAAGCGGTCATGAGGGGAGTGGAAAAAATAATGAATGAAAAACCCGACCTGATCCTCTTCACCGGCGACCTGGTGAATAATGTGGCGGAAGAAATGGATGACTATATGGATGTGTTTGACAAACTGCAGGCGCCGATGGGAGTTTATTCCACACTCGGCAACCACGATTATGGTGATTATGTAAACTGGGAAACTGATGAGCATAAAAAAGCCAACCTGGAAAAACTGAAGGGGGTTCACCTGTCACTTGGCTGGCGGCTGCTGATGAACGAACATGTGCAATTAGAGAGGGGTAATGACAGGATCGCTGTTATCGGGATCGAGAACTGGAGCGCCAAGGCCCGCTTTCCCAAGTATGGGGATCTGAGCAAAGCATATACCGGGGCCGAAACTGTTCCTTTTAAAATATTACTGAGCCACGACCCCTCTCACTGGAAGGAAGAGGTACTTGCAACTTATCCCGGAATTGATCTTATGCTTTCGGGCCACACTCATGGAATGCAGTTTGGATTAGAGATTCCAGGTCTGAAATGGAGCCCGGTGCAATATGTCTATAAAGAATGGGCCGGGTTATATGAGCATGAGGAAGGCCCGCAAAAATTATATGTAAACAGGGGATTTGGTTTCCTGGGGTACCCGGGAAGGGTGGGCATCATGCCCGAAATCACTTTTCTGGAGCTTTCCTGAAAATTCGCTGACGATCCCCTCAGACTATTATCTAAAGTATTGCCCCCTTTCTTCAATATTTGGGGGTATTTCTCCGTTTCTTGTACTTGAAAAGCAGCGTATTAAACTTTTTTTTAACCTTTTAGTCTTAAAACCCCGGCATTCCGGGGAGCCGAACCTGTTCCGCGCAAAGCGGAGCAACTGCCTGATGCAAAAAAGATGGTCAATATTACCGGCTTTCATCCTGCTGGCTGCTGCCACCCATGCACAAAGCGGCCAGGCTGATACTTCTGTTGCCCCCATCAAAGTGAAAGACTTTGCCCTGATAGATACTACGATCGATTATGATGAGCTGTTCCAGGATTTTAATGCTTTTATGGATTCCATCCTTTCGCCCCACAGCTACCTGCTCATGAGCCTCTCTGCGGGGAAAGGGTTTTATAATTTTGAGAATAAGAATACTTACCAGGTCACCACTTCTAAAAAACTGACGTATTCACCAACACTTGGTTATTATCATAAAAGCGGGCTGGGCCTTACGGCCACGGGTTATATTGTGGATGACGGAGCCAATATGAATTTCTTCCAGACCGGTATAAGTCCTTCCGTTGATTTTTTGAGAAATAAGAAGTTTGCGACCGGACTTTCCTACACCCGGTTTTTTACAAGAGATTCGTTACCGTTCTATACCACCCCCATCCAGAATGAGCTGTATGCTTATTTCACTTACCGCAGGTGGTGGGTGAGGCCCACCCTGGCATTGAGCTACGGATGGGGCAGCCGCACTGATTATGAAGAAAGAGAAGCACTGATACAGGACCTCCGCCTGCGCAGGAGAGGTTTTATCTATATTAATACAGAGGAAACCGTCAGCGATTTCTCGGTGATGGCTTCGCTACGACATGATTTTTACTGGCTGGATGTGTTCACCTTTAAAGACCATATCCGTTTCACCCCGCAGGTAACCTTCACCAGCGGTACTCAGAAATTCGGTTTCAACCAGTCATCTACCACCTATGCCAGTCTCATCCGCAGCACCAGCAATGTGCTATACAACACCGACAATTATTACCTGGATGATGAGCTGAAATTTCAGCCATTGTCCCTGACACTCTTTCTGCGGGGAGAGTATTCCATCGGCAAATTCTTTTTCCAGCCGCAGTTTGCGGTTGACTATTATTTTCCCGCCACTTCCAAAAACTTCAACAGCCTTTTCTCAATTAATGCAGGGTTTATGTTCTGATCTGGCGGTCAACCTGCGCTGGTCGAAGGTTGCATCTGAATAGTTGCATCTATTTTTATTTTAGAAAACCTTCACAGTCCCGCAGCAATAGCGGGGTTACAATTTTTGTTTAAGGAATGACAAACAGTGTACTTCGTAGTCCCGACCTGGACGGGACGAAGTAGTATAGCAGTTAAGGAATTTTAACAGCCTTGCCGGGTTACTGGCACTATCCTTGAAATTTTTCAGGGTCATTTTAATCACAAAATAATTTTAAAAGTATAGCCATGAAAACAAAACTTCTTTCACTGTTTGCAGCATTATTGATCGCCCAGGCCATGATGGCCCAGTTTCATATCGGCGCCAAGGCCGGTGTCAACATCATCAAAGTGAATGGCAAGTCATTCAAGGATGAATTCCGCTACGGGTACTCCCTCGGTGGTTTTATGGAGATCAGGGCGGGCAACAAGTTGGTAGTACAGCCAGAGCTCATCTGGAACCAGTATGCCACCCGGCTTGACAGCAATTACAAAAATGTGTACCAGG
>JANNUI010000100.1:0-2452 GCA_031395125.1 Chitinophagaceae bacterium
TCGCCTTCCTGTCTGCCACGCAAGTATTGAAGAAGTTTGCAACATTCGAGTTGTCTCCGCGCGATTTGTTTGACGCGGTACTGAAGAGGATTGCCTCCGAAAATGCTATGATCAATGCGTTTGGGGACATGTATCTGGCCAGCTCCGAAAAATTGGTCGAGCAAGCTGGAAAGAGATGGAGAAACGGAACGGCCAGGCCGCTGGAAGGGATCCTGGTGGCAGTAAAGGATTTCATGGCCACCGGTAAAGGAATCCGGTTAATTTCCCGGAATTCAAAACAATATGTTCCACCACAATTCGGATTTGTCCAAATCCTCAGCTCCATTCTGAAAGTGCCTACACATGTAGTCGCGAAAGAACCGCTTACGGTGTGGGGCCCGGCAGCAGAGTCCTTTAAGCGGGGGATACAGGGCAGGGCACTGACCACAGTACCATTGCACAGAAACACCGGTTCAATAGATGCGTTTCCCTGTACATACTCCCAGGTAAAAGTGTATAATACCAGGTTACCCGCAGGAATAAGCACAAAATTGGTGATGGCAACGCTGGCCCCAGAACACTGTGCCCTGGACTGGTTAAAATTGCCCAACGCGACAATCAGCAAAACTGACAGTAAAATCTTTTTCATGCTTCAAGGTTTTAATTAGTCAAATTGTTTACATATTTCAGATGCTGCTTTCGCAGTCATATATGATGAATCATTTCATCCACAGTTACGTGGTGATTCATGGTTGGACCTTGTGGCATTCAGAAAGGATGTGAATTCAGCGTTTCCTGAGATTCGGAGGGTGAGCTTTAATAGAGATTGGATTTTACTGACTACCGTATACCGCAGCGCTTAACCAAATAATGCGGACTCTGGAGGTTTTTCTGAAAAAGAGTAATGACTGGTTTAGACCAATCTGTGTGCAAGCTACCTGATAGACCGGACTTCAACAAAATTTTATATGGTAATTTTCCCTGCCAGCCGGGTTTTAACCCACCCGAGGGCTTTGTGAAGTTGTTCTTTTTCAGTCAGATGGGTATTATCCAGCTCCAGGGCATCATTTGCCTGCCGCAAAGGGCTTACTTCCCGGTTGGAGTCAATATAATCTCTCATTTCAAGGTTATTCTTCACTTCTTCAATGGTGATATTGGGATTTTTCTCATATAATTCTTTAAAGCGGCGTTCCACCCTTACAGCGTTGTCAGCTGTCATGAATATCTTCAGTTCAGCTTTTGGAAACACCACCGTGCCAATATCCCGTCCATCCATTACAATCCCTTTTTTGGCGCCCATTTTTTGCTGCTGGGCCACGGCGAACTCCCTTACTTCCCTGATAGCCGCCACATCACTCACTTTTTCGGCTATCACCAGGTCACGGATCACATACTCCACATTCTCACCGTTCAGGTATATCTCGCTGCTGTTACCTGAAGCATTAAAAACAAATTCGAGATTGATGCTTTTCAGCGCTTTCTTTACTTCTTTTTTGTCTGTCCAGTCCACATGGTTGCGAAGGAAATAAAGGGTGATGGCCCTGTACATGGCGCCGCTGTCCGCATACACATAACCCAGCTCCTTTGCAAGTTGCTTAGCCAATGTACTCTTCCCGCAACTTGACCAGCCATCGATAGTAATGATGATTTTTTTTGCCATGCCTCCGAGCACCTAAAGGGTGTTGTTTTCGATATTATTTTACGCAAATTAAGAATTCAAACCCTGACTATTTTCAACAGTTCATCACTCATCAAAAATACGAATTCGTGAAATGTCCTGATAAATTCCAAGAACCTAAGAAACAAGAACCAAAAAAATTAAAAAATAGAGAAAATCTAAACCCCGTCCCCACTACGAAGTTGAATGTTTTGATTTTGTGCTATTGGTGCTTATTTGGTTTCTTGTTATTTGGTTCTTGGTTCTTTTACCCCCGTCAATGCAATAAAAAGGAACATCCTTTCGAATGTTCCTTTAATAAGATTCCAATTCAACAATTATGCTTTTGACTTTTCCTCCGACCTGGCTTTGAATGAGAATGACAGCTTCCCGTTTTCATTGTCAGCATCCGCCTCCAGCACATCACCGGCTTTTACATTCAGGTTCAGTATCTCTTCTGCCAGCGGGTCTTCCAGGTATTTCTGGATAGCCCGGTGCAATGGCCGGGCGCCAAACTGAACATCATATCCTTTATCGGCCAGGAAGGATTTGGCTGCCTCTGTCAGCTCAAGGCTGAAGCCAAGCAGCTTGCCCGGCTTGAGGCCCAGCGGCCTTGCGGTCAGGCCAAAGCCGCCCTGGGAGATATTGATTCGCTGCGCTGTCCTGTACTCGAGGATCACTGATTGATCTTCATCCATCAGACTGAGCCGCGCATATGCTTCAAAGCGTTCGTATTTGCGCAGCGGCATCGCGGCACAGAGCTGATCGAGCGCAACACGCAGCCGCGGCTGCGGGCCATCACCAACAGAAGCCACG
>JANNUI010000105.1:0-1625 GCA_031395125.1 Chitinophagaceae bacterium
TGTACAGGATTTTACGAATATGCACTAAGTGTAAGTACGGAGCCTGGTCTTTTAAACTTTCATTAACAGCAAACATCACACTACCGGCAGTAAATTTGCGTTATACAAATACAGATCTTATTATAAAAGCAGTCAATTTTCTCATAAGCAGTTTGTTTTGGTTGCGACCCCTGTTTCCACAGGGGTCTATTTTTTTATATACCTCCTGTGACTAAAAAACCACCCCACTGCACAACCTCCGGCATCGGCCAATATATCCCCTTCATCAAAAGAGCGGTTCACTACAAAGTATTTCTGAACGAATTCCATCCCAATGCCATAGGCAAGGGCAAGTAATGCGATCATTATAAAACCTTTCTTCAGCGCAGGTATATCAATCTTGTACCTGAGCAGGGACCAGCACCATAGAAAAACCAGGAGAGCAAACAGACCAATATGCACCCATTTATCAATCCATATTTTGCCAAGCCAGTCATTTTTGGGAAATGCAGAGCCGGGAAGAGTGAGCAATACAGTGGAGATCATCAACCACAATAAAGCGGGGAGCAGAGATGGCCTGAGTTTCTTCAATATTTTTTTGGCAATAATAAAATAAAATGACTGCCTTGGGGAATTAAGTTTGCAGGGTGGAGTAAACAATAAAAAGGAGCCCCGGAAGAGGCCCCTTGTTTAACCAACTATAGAACCAAAACTCCTATAGCAAGGATTGTATTTTAACAGTTACGGCGAAAAACAAATTCCAGATTGATTAAAAAGGGGTTTTACAGGTTGCCCAGCACATACATCCGGCCTTCAGGTTTGCTTACATCCGGCCTGTCTTTCTTTTCCAGGGTGATGGCGAAGGCCTGGGCATTTTGGGCATTCTTCATGCGAACGAGCAGTTTCTTCTGCCTCAGGTCATAATCAAGCATTCCAAGGTCAATCGGGGTGCCATCGAACAAAGCCCAGAGCTGGTATTGCATACTGTCCGCAGGAGCAGGCAGGTTATTAGCCATCAGATAAACATCATGCGATGTGGTATCCCAATAAACGGTTGTATAGGATTGGGGAGAAGCATCTGTTCCTTTCAGGGAAGCCATTTTGATATTGGGATTTTGCTGAAGTACTTGTATATCACTTTCTATGTCATTTATCCTGGCCACAGTATTATCGTAATCAACCTGTAGTTTTTTATTCTTGCCTGATAAAGAAATGTTCAGGTAAATACTTCCGGCAAGTAACGCTATACAGGCTGCCGCAGCATACTTCCAGCCATTCATTTTTCTTACCGGGGCCGGAGGCATGGAAACAACTTTGCCTCCTGCTTTGATCTCGTTCAGTATCTTTTTCTTTACACCGGAAGCAGGAGCAACGGAGTTGGTCATGGCTTGCTGCTCCAGCGCCAGCTCAAAAGCAACGCGGGCCTGCAGCACTTCGGGATACTGTGTGCACTGTTGCTCAAACTCTCTTCTTTCTTCGTTTGAAGCAAGGCCGAGTACATAGCTCTCCACCATTCCACTTGATATGTATTCCTGAATATTCACTTTTAACGGATCATTGTTCTTAATTGTATTAAAGCACTTCTTATTCTTGTCTTCACCGTTCCCAGTGGTATGCCGAGGATCTTTGCTATCTCCTCATGGGTG
>JANNUI010000119.1:0-8417 GCA_031395125.1 Chitinophagaceae bacterium
TGGGTACGATACCCCCAATCCGCCAGATAAGAAAAAGATTGCTGCCGACACCACACGCTATCCGCTTACAGACAGGCCTGGCGATCCCTATTCATACCCCAACAGAAACAGTTTTGACTTCAGGGATACCTCGTACATCAAACGGACCATTGAATATGATCCAAAAACAAAACAGTATTACATCATTGAAAAAACAGGCAATAAGTATTACCGGACCCCGGCCTCTTTTTCCATGGAAGAATTCCTGCGCCTGCAGGGACAGAAAGATGAAAGGGATTATTTCAAAAAGCGGTCCCAGTTGCTGGCCAATATGAACAGGCGGATGTTCAAACCCAAATTCAAAGTATCCAACGACTGGTTCAACCGTATCATGGGAGTGGGCCCGGATGGTAAAGTGAAAGTGGACATCAAACCCACCGGGTATGTGGAGATACTGGCTGGTTACCAGGGCCAGGTCATTAAAAACCCGACCTTGCCTGAACGAGCCAGGAGGAACGGCGGTTTTGATTTCAACATGAACTCGCAGTTGCAGGTAGATGCCAGCATTGGTGAAAAACTGAAACTGCCCATCAATTATAACACACTTGCCAATTTCAATTTTGAGAACCAGCTAAAATTGGATTTCAAAGGGAAGGATGATGATATCATCAAACAATTCCAGGCAGGTAACACTAATTTTCCGACAAAGGGTACGCTGATACCCGGCGCCCAGTCGCTGTTTGGTGTGAAGGCACAGATGCAGTTCGGCAAATTGTTTGTGACAACTGTTTTGGCCAACCAGCAGTCGCAACGGCAGTCACAAAACCTGCAGGGGGGAACCGCCGCACAGGCATTTACCCTGCGGGCAGATGAATATGACGAGAACCGTCACTTCCTGATGGCCCAGTACTTCCGCAGCAATTACAATACGGCGATGAAACAACTGCCGGTGGTGAACTCAAGAGTGCAGATATTGAGAATGGAAGTGTGGGTGACCAACCGCACCGGCGCCACTACTGATACCCGGGATGTTGTTGCCTTTATGGACCTGGGTGAAAGAAATCCTTACCGCTCACCATTGCTCACCGGCAACGGCGACCAACTGCCCCGCAATGATGCCAACGATCTTTATTCAGCGCTGAACCTGAACCCTAATTTCAGGAATTCAACACTGGTGCAAAACGAATTGACCACTTTCGGTCTGCTGCCGGTACAGGATTTTGAGAAAACATTTGCCCGCAAACTGCAGACCTCCGATTATTATTTTAACTCCCAGATCGGTTTTCTTTCCCTGAACCAGCCATTACAGCCGGATGAAGTTTTGGGGATCTCCTTTCAGTACACATACAATGGCCGCATTTTCCAGGTGGGTGAGTTTTCGCAGGATGTGCCCCCGGATACCACCGGTATCTCTCAGCGGGTACTGTTCCTGAAATTATTAAAAGCCACTTCGCAGCGTACCAATCTTCCAATCTGGGAACTGATGATGAAGAATGTGTATTCGGTAGGTTATGGACAGCTGGAAAGACAGGATTTTCAGCTCAATCTAACATATGAAGAACCCAGCCTTGGTGAGAAAAGATATTTACCAGCGGACAGTGTGCTGCCTGCTTATAAGGGGCAGCCGCTCATTTCACTGCTGAACCTTGACCGGCTTAATAACCAGAATGACCCCCAGCCAGACGGGGTGTTTGACTTTGTGGAAGGCTTCACTGTCATCTCATCACAAAGCCGGGTTGTATTTCCGGTGCTGGAACCATTCGGGCATGACCTGGATTATGTGTTTCCGGACCAGGCCAGGAGGGACCGGTATCTCTTTTACCCTTTGTATGATACGATCAGGGCCATTGCCCAAACATTTGCCAACCTGAACCGCTACAAGATCACCGGCCGTTCAAAATCTTCAGGTAGCGCCATGGGCAGCGGTTTTGGTAATACAGCAGGCCAGGGTGGTTTGCCCGGCGCCGGTTCCGGCGAGTACCAGTTAGGATTTAATATTCCCAGGGGTTCTGTAACGGCCACTGCCAACGGTCAGGTGCTGCAGGAAAATGTGGACTATGAGATCAACTACGAACTGGGTACACTCCGGGTTACCAACCAGGCCATCCTGAACTCCGGCATACCTGTAAGCATACAATATGAGAACAACCAGGCCTTCGGTTTTCAGCAGAAGAATTTCATGGGGCTCCGGCTGGATTATATCGCCAATAAAAAACTGACACTCGGCGGAACCATTGTAAAACTGGGTGAGCGGCCTTTCTTCATCAAACAACTTTATGGCGAAGACCCTATCAAGAACACCATGTATGGGGTGGATGTGGATTACCGCAATAACCTGCCCCGCCTCACCAAATGGCTTGACAAACTGCCTTTCTACTCTACGAGGGCAATGTCTTCAGTTACGGCGACAGCAGAGGCTGCTTTGCTGGATCCCGGGCATGCCAAACAAATAAATGGAACCAACAGGGAAGGTAAGAGCGAAAAAGGGGGACAGGTTTATGTAGATGACTTTGAAGGTACCCGTGCCAATATTGATATCCGGTTCCCGCTGATAAGCTGGGCGATGGCTTCTATCCCACAAGGGAATAATAATCTTAGCGGGACAGGTCCCCTGTTCACAGAGTCTTCATTTAACAATGATCTGCGGAGTGGTTATAACAGGGCCAAGATCGCCTGGTATAATATTGAACCCAATCTGCAGGAAAAGAGAAGCAACAACAATCCACTGCAGAACAACCTGGCCGAACTTTCCAAACCCGAAACAAGACAGGTACTGAGAAAGGAGGTCTTTCCAAAACAATTTACCCAGTTTGGCGAAGGGCTGCTCACTACGTTTGATATTGCTTTTTACCCCAAAGACAAGGGACCTTATAACTTTGAATCAACCAACGCAAGACTGGACCCCAATGGCAAACTGCGGTTTCCGCGGCAGGCATGGGGCGGACTGATGCGTAATATTGACCAGACCGATTTTGAGACCAGCAATATTGAATTCATCGAATTCTGGCTCAAAGATCCTTTTACAAAAAATACAGCTAACCCCAATGGGGGCCAGTTGTATTTCAACCTGGGTAATATTTCAGAAGATGTGGTGAGGGATGGCAAGCGGCTCTACGAAAATGGATTGCCTACAACTACTAATCCCGGCATCCCGGTAGATAATAATACAGTTTGGGGAAAAACACCGGCCAATCCTTTGCAGGTTACCAACGCATTCAGCAATGAAGCTGCCGACAGGCCGCTGCAGGATGTGGGCTTTGACGGGTTGCAGGACCCTGAAGAGAAAATAAAATTCGCACCTTATCTTACTGCCCTCCAGACCAACTTTGGCAGCGGGTCATTGGCCTACCAGAAAGCATCAGCAGATCCTTCCGCTGATAACTTCAAAGCATACCGTGACCCTTCATTTGACCAGTCCCCGGTGGCAGGCATTCTTCAACGTTATAAAAATATCAATAACCCGCATGGCAATTCGCCTGTGGCAGAAAACAATACCGAATTCTTCAATGCCTTCACCCAGTACCCGGACCAGGAAGAACTGAACCGGGACAATACCATGAATGAGGTGGAGGAATACTTCCAGTACAAGGTGGATATTACACCCAACATGGGGGTAGGGTTTACCAACTTCATTACCGATGTAAGAACCGTAAGTGTGACCACCGCCGACGGACAGCCGCTTAACGAGAAATGGTTCCTCTTCCGCATTCCGGTTGACCAGTACCAGCTGAAAGTGGGAAATATCCCCGACTTCAAGTCCATCCGTTTCATCCGTATGTTCGTTACCGGCTTTGATGATTCAGTAGTGATGCGTTTTGGAAAACTCGAACTCATCCGTAACCAGTGGAGGAAATACCGGTATAAAATTGACAGTACCGGTATGTACACTAACCTGCCGGTGCCCGATCCCACTACGGTAAATACCCTGGCGGTGAATATTGAAGAGAACGATCAGCGTCAGCCCATCCCTTACCGCATTCCCCCGGGAATTGAAAGACAGCAGCAACTGAGCAATAATAATGTGCCGCTCTTCCTGAATGAGCAGTCTATCAGTGTGCAGGTATGCGGGCTGGCAAAGGATGAAGGCCGCGGTGTTTTCAGAACAATGAACCTTGACATGCGCCAGTATAAAAGGCTGCAGATGTTCATACATGCTGAGTCTGTACCAAACTACCAGCGGATCGACTTTGGAGATATGAATGCCATCATCCGTATCGGCAATGATTTCTCCGGCAACTATTATGAGATAAAGATACCGGTGCGTATCACCGAGTTTGGCGAGAAGGACAGTTTGAAGATATGGCCTGCGGAAAATAATCTTGATTTTGATCTTGATATACTCACCAGCCTGAAGTCGAAACGGAACAGGTTGGGCGGGTCTCCTTCTTTGTACTACGAAGAAGTAATGCCTGACGGAAGATCCTATGCCATACTCGGCAACCCCAACCTGGGTGAAGTACGGGGTATACTGCTGGGCGTAGAAAACCTGAATCATGAGTCCATGTGTACAGAAGTATGGTTTAATGAGCTGCGGCTTTCACAATTGGATGAGAAAGGAGGCTGGGCCGCCAATGCCAGGGTTGACTTCCGGCTTGCCGACCTGGGAACCCTTACCATAGCAGGAACAGCCCGTACCCGTGGCTTTGGTACACTGGAGCAACGGGTGAATGAAAGAAGCCGGGAAGATGTTTACACCGTGGACGCATCGGCAACGATCGAGGCCGGTAAACTGCTGCCGAAAAAATTAGGATTGCAGATACCGGTGTATGCCGGCATCAGCTACCGGAGCAGCACTCCCGAATATGATCCGTATGACCTGGACCTGGACCTGAAAGAAAAGTTGAAAGAAGCTGCAGCTGATAAAAGGGATTCCATCCGCAATGATGCGCAGGACATCACCACTATCAAAACGGTGAACCTGACCAATGTCCGTAAACTGAAAACAGACGGTAAGCGGCCCAAGATATGGAGTGTGACGAATTTTGATTTTAATTACTCATACATCCAGACCCTCAGCCATAACCCGCTGATCGAAAAAGACGAACTGCGCCGCACCAGGGGAGCTTTGGGCTACACCTATATGCCGCAAACCAAACCGCTGACCCCTTTTAAAAAATGGATCAAATCCAAATCTCCCTGGCTGGCGCTGATCAAAGATTTCAATTTCAACTATGCTCCGTCTCAGATCGCCTTCAAGGCGGACCTGTTCAGACAATTTGGCGCCACGCAGTTGCGTAATGTGGGCGGCGGAGCTTACAAGATCCCCGAGACCTACAACAAGTATTTCACTTTCGACAGGTATTATATTCTGCAGTGGCCGCTTACACAGTCCATCAATATTGATTTCAGCGCCACCAATTTTGCCCGGATAGATGAGCCTATTGGCCGCATTGATACCAAAGAGAAAAAAGACATCGTACAAAAGAATGTTTACAAAGGCGGAAGGAATACTAACTACCGGCAGGAAGTAACGGTGACCTATAATGTACCTACCCAAAAAATTCCCTTGCTGAGCTGGACAAGCCTGCGGGCCAGTTATAATACCAAATACAACTGGCTGGCTTCATCGCTGCTGGAACGCACCGGTGATTTTAATCTCGGCAACACTTTGTCCAACACCCAAACAAGAACCCTTAACGGCGAACTGAAGTTTGAAGACCTTTATTATAAATCAAGACTGCTACGTGCAGTGAACAGTAACCTGCCCAATGCGCCAGCCGCTAACAAGGACAATAAGAAGAACGATCCCCAACCCATCATCGGGGGGCAAACTCAGCAGGACACAGGCGCCAAGGCCAGGCCGGACACCATCCGCAATAAAAAAGGCAAGATCATAAAGATCAAAATGCCGAAGAAGAAGAAAGAGAAAAAAGTGAAGGAGAAGAAAGACCCCAATCAACTGCCACGGGTAAGTGCCGTGCCAAGATTCTTCCTGCGTCTTGCCACCGCTGTAAAACGAGTGGGTCTGCAATACACAGAGGATTTTGGCACCACGTTGCCCGGATATATGGACAGCACCAATGTAATGGGCTATAACCTGAAGAGCGGGCAACCAGGCTTTAAATATATTTTCGGCTACCAGCCCGACACCAGTTGGATCAATAGTTTTGGTGCTAAGGGATTGCTGTCAACCGATACTTTAGTCAGCCGGCTTATCCAGCAACGCTACAACCAGCGGCTGAACATCACCGCACAGGTAAGCCCCTTCCGCGATTTTAATATTGACATCAACTTTGACAAGACATTCGATAAACAATACTCAGAGCTGTACAAGGACACCAGCAAGTTTGACAATGCAGGCCTGACCAGGCTGAGCCCTTATGCGCTGGGCAGCTTCTCGGTGAGCTATATCGCCTTCCAGTCCCTGTTCACCAAGTTTGACCCGAATGTGATCTCAGAAACATTCAAAACATTTGAGAACAACAGGGCCATTCTTTCCAAAAGGCTGGCGGCGTTGAATAATTACCAGGGAGGAACGCTTGACCCTAACGATCCCGCTTATTATAAAGGTTATGGACGCTATGCACAGGATGTCGTTATACCGGCCTTCCTCGCCGCCTACACCAACAAAGACCCGATGAGTGTGAACCTGGCGAAGAACAATAACCCGAATATCCGTTCCAATCCGTTCTCCGGCATTATTCCCAAGCCCAACTGGACCGTGACCTATAACGGTCTGTCACGGATACCCGGCTTAGACAAGATATTCACCAATTTCTCTATCCGTCACGGCTATCACAGCACTTTCAGCATGAACAGCTTCAATACAGCGCTGTTGTTTGCCGATCCGTTCCGCATTGGTTATCCTTTCTTCCGGGATACGCTGACGGGCAATTATATCCCTTACTTCCTGGTGCCAAACATCACCATACAGGAAGCATTCGATCCGCTGATCGAGATTGACATCACTTTTACCAACCAGCTCAGCACCCGGTTTGAATTCAGTAAGCGCCGCCAGCTCAGCCTCAGCCTGATCGATTACCAGCTTGCCGAAAACCGGTCCACAGAAGTGACCTTCGGGCTCAACTGGAGACAGAAAGGATTGCCATTGATCAATAAACTGCCTTTTATGAAAGGCAAAATGGACAATGATGTTACCCTACGTTGCGATTTCAGCCTGCGGGATGATGCAACGGCAAACAGCAAACTGGATCAGCGTACCTCCTACGGCACTGCGGGTCAGAAAGTGATACGCATTGCACCGTCTATTGATTATGTGGTGAACAACCGGGTAAGTATGAAGCTTTATTTCGAACAGAACCGCAGCATACCCAAGATCAGCAATGCATTCCCCATCACCAATACAAGGGGCGGCCTGCAGGTGAGGGTATCACTTTCACAATAGAGAACCACGATCGGTCGGATTGATCCGGATGAAGTGAGATAATAGATTTCTATGTAAAGTAAATAAGAATGCTATTGTCTCAATTTGTTGTAGTAGATCCTCCGATCCTTCGGTAAACTCAGGTTTCTCGGGTTTGGATTTGTCTTTAATCATCCAATCATCAGAATTTTGTCATTCCGAACCAGATTTAATGATTCATACAATTTTAATGAATCTCAGTGAGGAATCTCATACAGTCGTTTCGATTTGAGATTCCTCAACTACCTTTTCCTATTTCAGGTGTGTCTTAAACTCACCGTTTTCGGAATGACAAACTGAGACGCCTAAAAAATCCGTCCCGGCTCAGCCGGGACGGATTTTTTGTATATAAAAGTAATTTGTGTTTAAGGATTCTTGCCTGTGAGTGTTACCGACCTGGACTGGTCGCCGGAGCGTTTGAACATCATCACATAACCGCAAAGGTTCTTTTT
This sequence comes from Chitinophagaceae bacterium, assembly GCA_031395125.1. GTDB lineage: Bacteria > Bacteroidota > Bacteroidia > Chitinophagales > Chitinophagaceae > JJ008. The sequence goes on from JANNUI010000119.1 coordinate 7,795, forward strand.
CTTTTGCTTGTTCACCTGCACCGGCTTAATCATATGGAATTCGGAGAATTTGGGTACGTAAGTATAGCTGATCACATTGCCGTCCACCTCACCCCACCTTTTCTGGCGGTAGATCACCATCCGTTCCTGCCAGTCATACATCCGCACTTCATACAAGCGGGAAGAATAGTCGCCGATAAAAACGAACTGGTACCAGCTTCCTTCTGTAAGCGGAACTATCACTGGCATTTCGTATTCACTTTCCATCGTCATTGAGGCTTCTCTCACCAGCACATAACCATCTTTGGTGTAGAGTTCCCGCAGGCTGTCGGCCTGTTTGCTGATGGACTCATTGTTGCAGGATTGCTGCCGGATAACATCCTGGGAAAAAACAGTACTGGTAAGCAGGGTGAATACTACAACAAGGATACGGGACTTTTTCATAAATGTTTCTCTATGGTATTGGAGCGGAAGCATAAATATAGAAACGGCATTTCCGGGGTTTAAATTTTTAAGCCGGAATCTTTTATTCCGGGTACATTTTCGCAGGGAAATTACGGCAAGTTTCAGGCCAACGGAGGTGGATAAGGAGGTAATAACCCGAAAGATATAAGAAAAAATGAATCTATCCCTTTTTTTGACCG
>JANNUI010000132.1:0-8848 GCA_031395125.1 Chitinophagaceae bacterium
GTCACAGGATCATTTGCCGGCGGCGTGATCACCATTACCGGCACACCCACTGTAGCAGGCACATTCATTTATACCGTTAACACCACCGGCCCCTGTGTGTACCCGACCACAACCGGAACCATCACCGTAACAGCTGATGGAACTGTAACACTCACATCAGCTCCCGGAACAGATAACCAGACCGTTTGTATCAATACTGCTATTACCGCTATTACTTATGCCGTAGGCGGAAGCGGAACAGGTGGCAGCGTATCAGGTTTACCACCCGGCGTTACCGGAATTTTTGCGGGGGGTGTAATCAGCATTACAGGCTCACCGACAACCACAGCAGGAAGTCCATTTACTCATACTGTAAATACAACAGGCCCCTGTGTGAACCCGACAGCTACCGGAACTATCACCGTGGATCCTGATGCTACTATTACTTTGACATCAGCACCAGGCACTACTGCACAGGAACTCTGTATCAATTCACCCATTACCAATATTACCTATGCAGTGAGCGGAGGTGGCTCCGGCGCCACAGTTGCCGGCTTACCCGCCGGTGTTACCGGATCATTTGCCGGCGGCACATTTACCATCAGCGGTACACCTGCTGTATCCGGCACATTTAATTATACAGTGACCACTACCGGTATTTGCGTGCAGGCTACGGCTACAGGCAGTATCCTCGTAAATGCATTGCCCACTGCCAATTTCAACGCCAGCGCACCTTCCTGTGAAACAAGGGTGATCACATTCACTGATCTGTCCGTGCCCAATTCAGGCACAATCATCAGCTGGGCATGGGACTTTGGTGATCCACCAAGTGGCGCAAACAACACATCAACCCTGCAAAATCCATCTCATACTTTTGCAAACTCGGGTACTTATAATGTCAGTTTGATTGTTACAACTGACAAAGGTTGTGTAAGTGTCAACCCTCCGCAACAGGTCGTTATTTATGCAAGGCCATTGGCAGGTTATATTGTTCCGGAGGTTTGCCTGAGTGATACTTATGCACAGTTTACAGATACCAGTAGTGTGGCGGGGCCAGATTTCATCCAGGCCTGGCAATGGAACTTTGGCGACCCTCCAAGCGGACCGCTTAATACATCAACGCTGCAAAACCCGCAGCATAGTTATACTGCAACGGGTTCCTATATTGTTGAATTGATAGTTACCAGCAACAGGGGATGCAGGGATACTATCACTCATACTTTATTTGTAAACGGAAGCTTCCCGGTTGCCAACTTTATCGTGCAGAACCCGGCCACACTTTGCGCCAACGATTCTGTCGCCATTGTGGAAGCGTCGACCGTATTCCCCGGAACGATCACAAAAATTGAAATTTACTGGGACAATGTGGGTCAGCCTGCTGTGTTTGACACAGATAACACACCTTTTACCGGAAAAGTATACCGGCATCTCTATCCCAACTTCCAGGCACCACTTACAAGGGTATTTGCTATCCGGTACAGGGCATATTCAGGAGGTGTTTGTGTGGACGACAGTATCAGGAATATCACCGTGAATGCTGCACCGCTGGTTCAGTTTACCCCGATACCAAATATATGCATGGATGCAGCTCCCTATCAGATCACACAGGCTCTGGAAATAGGAGGGGTGCCGGGCAGCGGAGTATTCAGCGGACCGGGTGTATCACCAACAGGGTTGTTCAATCCTGCTGTGGCGGGCCCGGGCACACATACTATCAAATATGTGTTCACATCATCAGCGGCAGGTTGTGAAGACAGTCTTACTCAAACCATCAAGGTATGGATACCACCCACTGCTGATTTCACAGCCAGTGCACCGGCATGTGAAAGACAGGCTGTGACATTTAACGGCGGCATTTCGGCTTCTACTGAAGGAACGCTGACACAATGGAGATGGGACTTTGCAGACGGAACACCGGTGCTTGTAAGGGCTTCAGGAGCGCCATTCACACATGTATTTACCGGCTATGGTACTTATAATGTAAAACTAAACGTAATTACCAGTAATGGTTGTGTAAGCACCGACAAGATCATTACGGTGGATGTGAAACCGCTGGCAAGGCCTAATTTCACTTTCCCCGCCATCAGTTGTTTGCCAAATGCCAGCGTATCATTTACCAATATTTCGACCATACCTGACGGCACCCAGGCTTCATTTACTTATCTCTGGAATTTCGGAGACCCGCCCAGCGGACCTGTGAACACTTCCACCGGGATGAACCCATCCCATACCTATGTTGGTACCGGTCCTTACAGTGTGAACCTGCAGGTAACCAGCGGGGCCGGTTGTGTGCATGATACTACAATTGTACTTAACAGTATTCACCCGCAACCGCTGGCATCATTTACTACTGACAAAGTAGATGTGTGTATCGGTGGCACTATCAGCTTCACCAATACCAGCAATCCCATGGATGGCACACTCCGGTCGCTGAACTGGGATATGGCAGACGGTAATATCCGTACTGTTCCATCCTTTATTTATACCTATGCGGTTACAGGCACCTACAATGTGAGCCTGTATATCACTAACAGTTTTAACTGCAGAAGCACGATAGCAAACAAAACAGTTTCAGTGAACCCGTATCCGCCGGTGAATGCAGGCCCGTCAAAATTCATGCTGGAAGGCGGACAGGTTCAGTTAACTCCATCGGTCAATGCATCATACCCCGTTACCTATTTGTGGACACCCGGAAGATATCTCAGTGACTCAACGATTGATATGCCAATTGCCAGGCCCCCGGATGATATGTATTTCAGGCTGACCGTGACTTCTGATAAGGGGTGCAGCGCCTGGGATACTATGTTTGTCAAGGTGCTCAAGAAGCCCGATATCCCGAATATCTTCAGCCCGAATGGGGATGGCGTGCATGACAGGTGGGAGATCAAATATTTAGAGAGTTATCCGGGCTGTACTGTGGAAGTGGTGAACCGATACGGACAATTGGTATTCCGTTCTGTGGGTTACGACAAACCCTGGGATGGTAAAATAAACGGAACCGATGCGCCTGTGGGTACTTATTACTATGTAGTGAGTCCCAGGAACGGAAGGGCACCACTTACCGGATATGTGGATCTAATCAGGTAAACTACTTGTACTACGTAGCTCCTGTACCACTAAAAAACTATGTGATGAAGCAGTACTGTATAGAATGAATTTACAGGAATGCAGGATAAAATTGTTTAAATAAACATGAGCGAAGTAGTATGAAGCGGATAGCAAATACATGGATAGTGATACTGGGCAGTGTATTGCTGGCGAATGGTCAGCAGAAACCGCACTATACGCAGTATGTGGTGAACCCCTACATCATCAACCCGGCCATCACCGGTATTGATAATTACACCGACCTGAAAATGTCGGTCAGGGACCAGTGGGTGGGCATCAACGGAGCCCCGATGACCACGTACCTGACGGTGCATGGGCCCATTGGGAAAAAAGATTACCGTACTTCCTCTACTTCGTACCAGATACCCGGGCAAAACCCGAGGGGAAAGTATTACTGGGAAAATTATACGGCCGCTGAGCCCCATCATGGCATAGGAATGACACTGATGAATGACCGGACAGGCAGTTTTAGTTTTTTTACCGCCACCGCATCTTATGCGTATCATTTAGGTCTGAACCCCACTACCAATTTGTCCGGTGGTTTTTCGGCGGGCATCACCAAAGTGAGCCTTGACAGACGTATGCATGACTTCAGCGGCGCCGGCGACCAGAACGACCCCGCCACCGGTTCTAACCTGACCCAGGCGCTGACAAAAATAAAACCGACCATGTCTGCAGGCCTGTGGTTATATTCCCGCAATTATTTTGTTGGGTTTGCCATACAGCAGGTGATCCCTCAAACGCTTGATTTTGTTGACAACAATACGGCCATTCTCACCAAAGGTAAATTCGTTCCTCATTTGTTCCTGACTGCAGGTTACCGTTTCATGCTGTCAGAGGATGTGAATGCCGTCCCGTCTGTAATGGTGAAATATATCAAGGGAAGTTCGCTTAAACAGTTTCAGCCGGAAGCCAACCTGAAACTCCAGTTCAGGGACCTGCTCTGGCTGGGCGGAAGTTACCGTTACCAGGACGGGTATGCCGGTATGCTGGGACTGAATGTGAGCAACACATTTAATGTAAGCTACTCCTACGACCGTTCCGATAAGAACAATATTCTGAGTCCATTCAATAACGGCACCCATGAAGTGGTGTTCGGTTTCCTGCTCGGGAACAAATACAGCGAGGCTTGTCCGCGTTGTTATTAAGAGTAATTTGAACCCAGTATTTGAATTTTTGCCACTAAGGCAGAAAGGCTCAAAGTTGCACAAAGCTTTCTTCGTGTGCCTTGGTGACTTATATCTTTGTGTGAAATGTTTCTCGCAGCGCACGCCGCGTCATCGCCGTGACCGCCGCGAGAGATTTCTGGGAAGGGATATCAAACGCACTATCTCTTGGTTTATAACTAAAGATACCTCAACTGTCTTTTCCTAAAGAAGAAGATGGATGAATTTTACCGTTTCGGTATAACAAACCTTAAAGAAAGGAGGGGGCTAAAATCAGAGATGAACGATCTTCTTAGTCCGTGTGGCTTTCAGGTTACTAAGCGTTTTTTGCAGGTACTGTTGTTTGTCGGCTATCGCTTTTAATGAGATATCTGTATCGGGGATCCCTTTTATTGAAAGCGTATTGAGTTCTTTTTGCGCCTGGTTCAGGCTTACCATTGCCTCTGAATAAACTTTTACGAGGCTATCTGTTTGCATGCGGCTGATGGCATCAGATAACTGGTTGTTGACCTTTTGCCAGTCCACCTTATCATAAGCGAGACGGAGTTTGTTCTCCCATTTATTCCAGTCAAACTTGCTGATCTCTTCTTTAAAGGCCGATTTCAACGATTCTTTTTCTTCCTGGTTAAACACATCCGCCAGGTTTTTCTCGATCACTTTCCATTGCTGGCCTTCCAGTACTTTTTTGGAAGCTTCGATCGCTTCCTTCACCTGTGCTTCCTCCACCTTATCCAGTATCACTTCAGGTATGCGTTCAAAACTGGCGCTGATGATCTCCGGGTTAACCGTTTCTTCAGCAAGGGCAGCAATATCCGCCTGATCTCTTTCAGCAATCCAGGCATCATCTTTCGCGGCACCATCAGCCTGCCTGTTGTTTACGACCGCTGCAAACTGCCCGGGCGCTGTAGCGGAGGGGGGAGTATTTTCTTTTAGGATAGATGCCGGGAAGAGTCTTTGATAAGCAAAGGGAAAACCCGCTTTCTTTGATTCATTTATTACCAGCAGTGCATTGAATGCAACAATACAAAGCAGCACTGTAATTCCGGCGCTGAAACGACGGAAGGAGAAAACGGGTTTCGGCGCCATGCCCATGATGTTTTGCACCCGGTGCAGCAGATCTTTACGGTCTCCGGCAGCCGGTACAACGAGTAATTTGTATTCCCGGCTCACATTTTCCAATGTCAGCAAAGCAGAAGCGTACCGGTGTGAATCATACTGGAACTGCAGTACCATCTCATCACAGCTTTTTTCTCTTTCTGCCTCCACTATCTTCACAAAGGCTTTGGCAAAAGGATTGAAATATAAAATGGACTTGATAAGTTTCAGAATAAAATTCAGCAGGTAATCATGCCGCCTGATATGGGAGAGTTCGTGCAGGAGCACAGCCTCCATTTGCGGGGTGTCCAGGTGGTTGATGGCTGCCAACGGAACCAGTATCACCGGCTTCAGAAAACCAATCGTTACAGGGGAAGTCACCCATTCTGATATCCAGATATGAACGGGTTTGCGGATACCCAGCCGGGCAGCGATCGTATTTACAAAGATCCGCCATTCAGGTGCAGGCTTGCTCAGTCCGTAGTTACGGATCACCTGTACATAACGGTAATTTCTTACAAAATGCAGCAGGGGTATGATCAGCAGTACCAGGTAAATAACAGAGGCAGCCGGTAATATTTTTTGCAGCCAGTTGCTCACACCTGCGCCAGCGTTCTCATTGATCAGCCCCGAAGGGATGATGGGCTCTGCGGCATTTCCCGTGCTGAAAGTGATCAGGAAAGTGAAAATAAACCAGGCAAATCCAAGTATCAGCAAAGAGGAGGCCAGCAGGCTTTTGGCGGAAGGTCTCGCTGATCTGAAAACAGCAGTTAGGGACTGGTAAACCACCCATAGCAGGGCAAGCTGCCAAAGGCTGCTGAGCACAGCCCACCCGAGTGATTGCAGAAAGTTGGCCTGGCCGGTCATGGTTATTTTTTAAGACTATCGAGCAATGCCTGAATTTTTTCCAGTTCCTCCGGACTTGTCTTGTGGCGTTCATCTCCCAGTGCCTGTATCACCAATTGGGTGGGGGAGCCGCCAAACAGGTTATCGATTATCTTGCTCAGCAAATGTTTTTGGGTCTTTTCCTTGTTCACTGCTGCCTGGTAAACATGGGTACGCATGGAGTCGTCCCTCTTCACAATCCCCTTCTCATTCATGATCTGCATTAACTTGAGGGTAGTGGTGTAACCGGCATTCTTGGTGAGTGACAGTTCCTCATGTACTTCCCGTACAGTGGCTAATCCTTTTATCCAAAGGATCTGGAGTATTTCCAGTTCACTTTCTGTGGGTTTTATAAGTTTGGGTGCAGGCATATCATTCAATTTATAGCCGAATATACGATTATTTTCGTAAGACGAACAAATAGCAACCTTATTTAGTTTTTTTTAACATAGGTTAACTGTGAGACGGGCGGGGAGGGGAAAGGTTACAGGGAGGGGAATGGTGAGTGGTCAATGGTCAATAGGCAACAAGCAAAAAAGACCATTTAAGTGCCCCTATACTTTGCTTACTTGAGTATCTTTTTTGTGATCACGGCCCCGTCTGTTGTTCTTATCACCAGGTGATAAATACCACTTGCCAACCAGCGGGAATCCCATTCAATAAAATCAGTACCATTTTGCAGGGCTAAATTCCTGGAGCCTGTCAATTGGCCAAGTGAATTGTAAAGACCAATGCTGGCAGGGGAAGAAAAATTGCGCAGGTAAACATAAAACCTTTCCTGTACCGGGTTAGGAAAGACCTGGACGATATTTGACCCGTTCACTGCATCCGCAACTTTGCGGGAAGTATTATTCTTACTAATTAGCCAGTATTCAGGGTCTATGATAACGGTGTCTGCAATAAAACCAATATTGCGTATAAGGATCTCCCCGTTTTTCTGGTTATCCACTACAATTGTTTTTGACTGTGTTGCATTTTTAAACTGCAGGGCTACGGGTAATTCAAAAAAGCTGACAGAGGGGTGGGAACTGGCCTGGTTCATTTTGATCTTTACAAAACTGCTTCCCAAAGGGGTCCATTCCACCGTATAGGTTGGATAACCCTGGCCTTTGAACCAGTCAGCAAAAAAGCCGTCCAGTTTTTTCCCGCTCACCTGTTCCAGGTGCCGTTGCAGGTCTGCGGTTCTGGCAAATCCGTATGACAGGGAAGGATCTTTCAGGTATTGCCTGGCGCCATTGAAAAAAACAGAATCGCCAAGTATCCAGCGTAACATATATAAAAGATGTGAACCTTTGGTATAGCTCAGGCGCCCGTCAAAAATTCTGCCGACATTATTGGTATCATTCACCCAAACGGAGCCGCCGGTCTGAGATGTGATGGAAGCGATCTCATTTTTCCGGGTGTTGATAATACTGGCCGGGTATTTCGCTTCCAGATAAATACTGGTCAGGTGGGTGGCAAATCCCTCATTCAGCCAGATGTCTTCCCAACTGGCGCAGGTTACCTTGTTTCCAAACCACTGGTGCGCCAGTTCATGCGCCATCAGCCCTTCACCCGCATTGACAATAAAAGTTGCCGTCTGGTGTTCCATACCACCTCCCCAGCTGAATTGCACATGACCGTATTTCTCTTTTATAAAAGGGTATTCGCCAAAGAGATTATGAAAAAGTTGCATGGCATTCAACACAAGCGGGGTATTGGCCTGGAATGAATTTAAACTTTCAGGATAACAATAGGTTTGCATGGGCAGGCTAACGGTTCCCAGTTGAACAGTATTATTGAATACAGAAAAATTAGTAACGGCAAAGCAAACAAGGTAAGAGGCTATCGGGTACCGGTGTTTCCACCAGGCGGTTCGTTTGGTGCCTCCGGCATTCAGCACTTCGTTTTGCAGTAAGCCATTGGATGCAGCTTTATAAGCAACAGGATTTGTTACCAGTATATCAATGGAATCAGCCTTATCGTCCAGCCCGTTTTTACAAGGCCACCAGTCACGGCTGCCATAGGGTTCGCTCAATGTCCACAGTACGGGCACCCCGGCATGTGTGCTCAGCACGAAGGAGCCAAACCCGGTATTGGGCGGCACCCCCCGGTAAAAAATACTGATCGAATCAACTACACCTGCGTTGACAGAAGCAGGGAAGTTTACCTGCAAAAGGTTGGAGGCATGCTGTGAAGCAAGGGTATTGCTTCGTTGTTTAATACTGTCAACGATAAGACCATTCATCAGGTCGAGAGAAATGGAACTTGAGCTTGCTGTCAGCAGGTAATAAACCGTCACTTTCCCGGAAATATATCTTATAGCAGGATCCACTTCCCATTCACAGCGGTAATACTTTACGTCAAAATTGCCTGATGCCCCTGATCCGCCTCCACGGCCGGCTATCCGTTCGTGACCGAGCCGCTCCATCAGGGCAATATCATCCACCTCCTTGCAAATATTTTGTGCAGGGATTTTTACTGTTATTATTGACAGTACAAAGAATATCCAGGCGGTACGCATAAGTGTTTAAGTCTTCAAATTTAAATAATAAAAACATGAACTGCACTACCACATAAAAAACTGTATGGGTCAGTTTGGTATTTTACCTGCTTTTTGCCACCAAGGCACTAAG
>JANNUI010000230.1:0-2628 GCA_031395125.1 Chitinophagaceae bacterium
GTTGAACTCAACAGTGATCGGGCCGCCCAGGGTCTTTACCTCCACTTCATTGAACCCGTTCTCATTGTGGTAACAAACCAATGCAGCCGCTGTAACCCCGGTTCCGCAGGAAAGGGTCTCGTCTTCCACACCCCGTTCAAAGGTGCGGACGATTATTTTATCCGGTTCATCCAGTTGTTCTACAAAATTCACATTGATACCCTCTTCTTCAAATTCTTTACTGTGTCTTATTTCATACCCTTTTTTGTAGACATCCAGGTCCATTACATCCGTTACCATTTTTATATAATGCGGGGAACCGGTGTCCAGGATAAAATCGGTATGAAATTTTTGGATTTTATTCACATCTTTCATTTTCAGTGATACGATCCCATCGGGATCGATCTCTGCCTCATGGGTGCCGTCAGATGCGAGGAATCTGTAGACTTCACGGTGTATGCCAAGATGGTAAGCAAATTTCGCCATGCAACGCCCACCATTCCCGCACATACTGCCTTCCCGGCCATCGGCATTATAATACTTCATCTCAAAATCAAACCCCGTTTTTTCGTTCAGCAGCATCAGGCCGTCGGCGCCGATCCCAAACCGGCGGTCGCAGAGCCGCTGCACCTGTTCCCTGGTCAGGGACGAATATTCATTTGTCCGGTTATCTGCCAGGATAAAATCATTGCCGGTGCCCTGGTATTTATGGAAATGTAATAGCATAATAGGGAGTGGTAAGTGGCTAGTGGCTAGTGGGGTTGTTCTCCGATATTGCCAATCATTTTGCTTAATATTCGAAAAACTGATACTAAATTTTGCTCAAGTGTTGTTAGTTGTCCTTTCTTATAAAATTCAAGAGTTATAGCAATTTCAAAATGCGTATCAACCTCCACAGCTGAACTCCTGGCTATTTCGTAAAATCTTTTTTTCTCTTTTTTGGATATACGCGAAGCTCCTTCAGCAATATTACTACAAACAGAGATAGATGCCCTTCGTACCTGGGAAACCAGGAGAAATTGTTCATCTTTCGGGAAGCCCTTTGTGGCTTGATACACATCCTTAAGTAGGGTTAATGCGATCCTGTATACATCCAGATTCTTGTGCGACAAATTGAGCATAAAATGTTTTGCTCAATTTCCAATCTTATTTCGCTCAAACCCGGTATAAAATCTCCAAAATAAATGTTTTTTCCCGCCCCACTCGCCACTAGTTACTCACCACTTGCCCGTTATTTCAATATTGTCAGCAAAGATACCTATGAATTTTTTAATAAGATTCTCCACTGTCGCCAGCCCGTCTTTGGAAAATTCCTTCTTTACCCGGTTGGCAACAATAGCATTTACCGCAAGACAATTATGCCCCAGCAGTTTTCCTAAACCATAAATAGCCGATGTTTCCATCTCAAAATTAGTGATACGGTGCCGGCCAAAACGAAAATCCGTCAGCCGGTTGATGAATTCAGGGTTTTTGATACCCAGCCGGAGTATCCGCCCCTGCGGACCGTAAAAGCCGGGACAGGTGACGGTGATACCCTGGTGGAAGTCCTGAACAAAATGCTTGATGAGCGAGGCTGCCCCGCTGCTGATATAGGGATTACCGATCTGTCCGTGAATCTGTGTATGCGTAACAAAGGAATGCAGCAGTTCTTTTTCCTGTTCATTCTGTTCATGCCGGTAAAAATTGAGCAGGTTATCAACCCCGAGTCCATGCGTGGAGGCCACAAAACTGTCAACCGGGATATCCGGCTGCAAGGAGCCTGAAGTGCCGATGCGGATAATATTGACCGACCGCAATTCTTTTTTTATTTCCCTTGTTTCAAAATCAATATTTACCAGTGCATCCAGCTCGTTCATGACAATATCAATATTATCCGGGCCAATGCCGGATGATAATACAGTGATCCTTTTCTTACCAATATAGCCGGTATGTGAAATAAACTCCCGGTGCTGTCTTTTAACTTCCACGGTATCGAAATACTTGCTCACTTCCTTTACCCGGCCGGGGTCCCCAACGGTTATAATGGTCCCAGCTATTTCATCGGGCCGGAGGTCAAGATGATAAACGGCCCCGCGGGAATTGATAATAAGTTCAGATTCTGCAATACGGCTCATTACATTCGTTTAACAAGTAAGGTTTTGGACAAAAAACGTATATTTGCCCGCTATCAGATCTCAATTGAATCCCGATAAATATCGGCACTAAATTTTGAAATCTGAAATCTGAATGGTCCTTTGGCCGAGTGGTTAGGCTCAGCTCTGCAAAAGCTGCTACAGCGGTTCGAATCCGCTAGGGACCTCAAAAAAGGGAAGCATTGCTTCACTTTTCAACAAATGCCTTGTTGCCCGGCAGTGTGTAAAGACGCTTCAATGAGTCCAACAGGCGGGCCGTATCGGCAGGAGTTGCTGGCAATACAAAGAATATTTTGAAACTGACGGAGTCACTGGTTTCCATTTTTACATCCAGGCCGAAACCTTTCAGCAGGCTATAACGTTTCAGCCCTCTTGTTTTATCGGCCGTTTCTACCACAAATTTGTAATTGCCCGGTGCTGTTCTTTCAGGATTATTGGTGGAGATATTATCTTTTCTGATTACTGATGTATCGTTCGCTGGTATTACCTGTTGTTTGTTGTCGTCAGTTTTATTGCC
>JANNUI010000185.1:0-1743 GCA_031395125.1 Chitinophagaceae bacterium
AACACGACTGGCCCACCGCGGATTTGAGCAGGCCTCGCTCTTTCAGACTTTGCAGGATGATGGCGGTCGACGACATGGCCAGGATGAAACCGATGGTCAGCGCCGATTTCCAGTCGAGCCCCAAAGCGAGGCCGCCCGCGCCCAGGACGGCGGCGGTCACCGTCACCTGCAGGCCGCCAAGGCCCAGGATGGATTTCCGCAACTGCCAGAGCTTCGAGGGCTGCACTTCGAGGCCGACGAGGAACAGCATGACGATGACGCCGAATTCGGCGAAATGCATGACGTCCTGGCCCTCGGCTCCGACCAGCCCCAGGAGCGAGGGGCCGATGACGATGCCGGCGATCAGGTAACCCAGCACCGAACCGAGGCCGATCCTGGTGGCGAGCGGGGCGGCGATCACGGCGGCGGCGAGATAGACGAAGGCGCCGAGCAAAAAATCCGCCAGATGCATCAGGCGGCCCGATGGTGGAAGGTGTCGGGCAGGGCGTAGTTGCGGGCGATGAGCGCCCGGGGATCGGCGCTGCCGCTGGCCAGGGCGGAGATCAGGCCGCGATAGGCGTCGGCGTGGGTGGCGAGATCGCCGGGCGGCATGCGGCGGCCGGCATGGACGACGAAAGGCTCGAGCCAGCCCATGCCGCAGAGATGGGCGGTCTGGTCGAAAGGAGCGAGCAGTTCGCCCACTTCGAAGCGGTTGCGGCCGGTCCTGGCATAGGCTTCGGCGGAGCCCCCCGTCGACACCGCCGACATCAGGAATTTGCCGGCGAGCCTGGTGCCGCCCGGGCCATAGGCCCAGCCGTTTTCAAGAACGAGGTCCAGCCATTCCTTGACGATGGCGGGGCAGGAATACCAGTAGAACGGGTGTTGCAGCACGATCAGGTCGTGATCGAGGAGCAGCTTCTGTTCGCGCCCGACATCGATGGCGAAGGATGGATAGGCCGCGTAGAGATCGTGCAGCATGACCTTGTCGAGGCCGGCGGCCGCCCGCAGCAGCGAGCGATGCACGACCGAGCTCGAAAATTTCGGGTGGGCGAAAAGTATGAGAATTCGCATGCGAGCGCATTAAGGGAGGAGACGGCGGCGCCGTCAATTGATATCGCGAGGGAGATGCGGTGGCCACGGGTTTGACTTTTCGCTTTTCAGGACTATGCTCGATCATGACCAAGGAGACGCCGCCGTGCTTCGAGCTCTCGTGATCCTGATTGCCCTGATGATGCCAACTTTGGCGGTGGCGGAGGAGTCGCTCTACGACGCGGCACTCAAAGGCGATAAGGCGGCGATCGAGCGGCTGCTGGCGGGGGGAACCGCGGTTGACGCACCCGGGCCGGACCAGGCTACGGCGCTGATCGGCGCGGCGCTCGGCGGCCAGGTGGAAGCCGCCAAATTGCTGCTGGCCAAGGGCGCCGACGTGATGGCGCGCAATTCCGGCGGCTTCACCGCGCTGCACGCCGCCGCTTATGCGGGAAGCAAGCCGGTTGCAGAGATGCTGCTCGACCACAAGGCGGCGCGCGATGACGCGGCCAACAAAGCGGGTGTAACGCCGCTTTTTGTTGCTGTTGAATCGAACCATCCCGAAATTGTCGAACTGATGATCGCGCGAGGCGCCGATGTCAAAGGCCGGGAAGCCCACGGCTATTCGCCTTTGACATCGGCGAATGGCCGGGAAGCCCACGGCTATTCGCCTTTGACGCGCGCTTTCTGGAAGGGGCACACGGACATGGTCCGGCTGCTTAAGCGGCACGGGCT
>JANNUI010000236.1:0-6191 GCA_031395125.1 Chitinophagaceae bacterium
GGCGAAAGAAAAGTTTGTGCAGATGAGATCTGCCCATGACAAGGAACTTTTTGAGAAGAACAAGAAGATCAACGATACGGAGACCCGTATCCGTCAGAAAGAACAAACCATCAACCAGAAAGAAGGAAACCTTGACAAGCAGATAAAGGAAAACGATGCTATCAAGGAAAACCTGAACCGCCAGATCGAACTGGTGAATATCAAGCGGACAGAACTGGAAAAGCACCAGGAAGAACATATCCGCCGCCTGGAAAAAATTGCCAATCTCTCTGCTGAAGATGCTAAGGCCCAGCTGGTAGAAAGCCTCAAAAACGAGGCGCAAAGCAAAGCACTGGCGATGCAGCAGGAGATCATCGAGGAGGCCAAACAAAAAGCCGGAAAAGAAGCCCGGAAGATCATTATTCAGACCATACAGCGTACTGCGGCCGAACAGGCTATCGAAAACTCCATCACCGTTTTCAACCTCGAAAGTGATGAGATAAAAGGCCAGATCATTGGCCGGGAAGGCCGGAACATCCGTGCCATAGAAGCTGCAACCGGTGTGGACCTGATCGTTGACGATACCCCTGAAGCCATTGTTCTTTCCTCCTTTGACCCCCTTCGCAGGGAAATTGCCCGGCTAAGCCTGCAAAGACTGGTGGCCGATGGACGTATCCACCCCGCAAGGATCGAAGAAGTGGTGGAAAAAACAAAGAAACAAATCGACGAACAGGTAATGGAGATTGGTGAAAGAACAGTGATAGAACTTGGGATCCATGGCCTGCATAAAGAATTAGTAAGGATGGTGGGCCGGATGCGGTTTCGTTCTTCCTATGGTCAAAACCTGCTGATGCACAGCAGGGAGACGGCAAACCTCTGTGCCACCATGGCGGCAGAACTGGGTATGAACCCCAAACTGGCCAAACGGGCCGGTCTGCTTCATGATATTGGAAAAGTGCCTGATGAGGAAAGCGAACTGAGCCATGCCCTGCTTGGAGCCAAGCTGGCTGAGAAATACGGAGAGAATCCGGCGGTTGTCAATGCCATCGGCGCTCACCATGATGAGATGGAAATGCAGTATGTGATCTCGCCCATTGTACAGGCCTGCGATTCTATCAGCGGTGCCCGGCCAGGTGCCCGCCGGGAGATCATGCAGCAATACCTGCAAAGGATCAAGGACCTGGAGACACTGGCCATGGGGTATACTGGTGTGGAAAAAGCCTATGCTATCCAGGCCGGAAGAGAGCTGCGGGTGATCGTGGAAGCCGATAAAGTGACCGACCAGGACTCCGACAGACTTTCTTTTGAAATAGCCCAAAAAATACAGACTGAAATGACCTTCCCCGGGCAGATAAAAGTGACTGTGATCCGGGAAAAAAGGGCTGTGAATGTTGCTAGATAAATGTTTAAGGTTTAATAGTTTAAAGTTTAAGGTTCAGATAACTTGCAGGACTTCACGGGTATTGAAAAACATTAAACATTAAACCTGAAACTTTAAACTATTTCCCTTACCTTTGCCTCCCAAAATTCAGAGACATGAACGCCATAGCCTACATACATGAGCAACTGACCGGGAAGAAGGATTTTCCTGCTTTTAAGCCGGGTGATAACATCACGGTGAACTACAAGATCATTGAAGGAAATAAAGAACGTATCCAGTCTTTCAAAGGCGATGTGATAAAAAAACAGGGAACCGGTCATACTGCCAGTTTTACTGTCCGCAAGATCTCAGATGGTGTTGGCGTGGAAAGGATATTTCCTTTCTTTTCTCCCAATATTGAGTCGGTTGTGATAAACAAAACCGGCCATGTCCGCAGGGCCAAATTATTTTACCAGCGTACCAGAAGCGGTAAAAGTGCCCGTATCCGTGAGAAAAGGATGGCGGCTGAAGGAACAACAGAGTAATTTTTCCCCATATAATTTGAAAGGCCCCGGTATTTACAGGGGCTTTTTGTTTATCCGCCATAGCCGGGCAATACTGACTTTACAGGACAAAAAGGTGTTTATACATAGTGATTTTGGGCACAGGCGGGCCGTTTACCGGGTTTCAAAACTTATTATTCCCTTTATTTTTCCCGTTGCTGTATCTTTGAGACCTAATAATATGAGACTATGAAGCCTTACTTTTTAGCATTCGGTACCAATGAAATGATCATCATTGTAATTGTGGTGCTTTTATTATTCGGGGGCCGTAAGATACCTGAACTGATGAGAGGCATAGGCAAAGGGATACGGGAATTCAATGATGCTAAAAGCAATGTGAAAAGGGAAATAGAAGACAGCGCCAGTGATGTGAAGAATTCACCCAACCCCTGATAGCATCCTTGTCTTTTACTTAAACCCAAAAGCATTCATTTTTGTCTGCATTCACTTCTGTTGAGCAGTACCATGCCCGGCTCAGGGATGGAAGCCTCACCTGCTCACAGGCTGTGCAGCATTACCTGCAGCGGATCGAAGACAACCGCCATCTCAATACATTTATTGAAGTATATGGGGAAGAAGCCCTGGGCAGGGCGCAGCAATTAGATGAAGCGAGGAAGAACGGCAATCCAACCGGGAAACTTCACGGGGTGCTGATAGCACTCAAAGATGTCATCTGCCATCAACAGCATAAAATATCAGCCTCCTCAAATATCTTAAAAAATTTCTCTTCCCTTTATTCCGCAACAGCGGTGGAAAGATTGCTGGCTGAAGAAGCCATCATCATCGGCAATCTTAACTGTGATGAATTTGCCATGGGTTCCACCAATGAAAACTCTGCGTATGGAAGAGTGCTGAATGCGCTGGATAATACAAGGGTGCCCGGCGGCTCTTCCGGCGGCTCTGCTGTTGCAGTACAGGCCGGCTTATGTATGCTCTCATTGGGAAGCGATACCGGTGGTTCGGTTCGTCAGCCCGCCGATTTTTGCGGCATCATCGGGTTAAAACCCACCTATGGGAGAATTTCCCGTTACGGATTGATCGCTTATGCTTCTTCATTTGACCAGATCGGTATTTTTGGAACAACCGTAGCTGATGTAGCGCTTACATTGGAAGTAATGGCCGGGGCTGACGAATATGACAGCACTGTGTCGCATAAAAAAGTGCCGGCTTACCAGCAATTACTAAAGACCAATAAAAAATTCAGGTTTGCCTGGTTTGATGAAGCCCTGGATCACCCCAGCCTGGATAAAGAGATCGCCGGTTCCATTAAAAAAAAGATCGAAGAACTGCATCATGAAGGACACCAGGTGTCGGCTGCTGGTTTTGACCTTATCGACTACATCGTTCCGGCCTATTATGTGTTGACTACGGCTGAAGCCTCCTCCAATCTTTCCCGCTACGATGGCGTGAGGTATGGGTACAGGACAAACAAAAAAGTAAACGACCTCACCGAACTTTATAAACTAACCCGGTCTGAAGGTTTTGGGAAAGAGGTAAAACGCCGCATCATGCTCGGCACATTTGTACTAAGCGCCGGGTACTATGATGCATACTTTACCAGGGCACAAAAGGTAAGGCGTTTGCTTTGCGGCAGAATTGATGCTGTTTTTAAAGATTATGATTTCATTATCATGCCCACATCACCTGTAACAGCATTTAAAGCAGGTGAAAAAATGAACGATCCTATCGCTATGTATCTTGCTGATATTTACACGGTAATGGCCAACTTAACGGGCTGCCCCGCTATCTCTCTTCCGCTTTTCAAACACAGCAATGGCATGCCCTTCGGGCTGCAGGTTATGTCAAGCCGGTTTGATGAGGTATCTTTGCTGCAGGTTTCTGAACTGCTGATGCAGCAGAAAAGCCTGTAAGTAACGTCATTGCAACCGATTTGAAACAACTGAAATACATAACACTCATCCTTGTTGCCTTTTCCCTTCAGCAAACCATTATTGCTTCGGATACGGAGCAAGATTACAACCCCCCTGTCCTTATAAAAGATACTGCTGTAAAAAAAGATTCCTCCGGCATCGGGCTCACACCCGTGAATGACCCGAAGGAAGGATTTAAAAATATCCTGAAAACAGCGCTGAGTGGTGATGAGGTAACCGGCGCAAGGCTCAACCCGATGGCTGTTTCTTTTGTGGAAGATTATATTACAAAGCACAAAAAAAGTTACCTGGCCATTAAAGAAAACAAAGAACCCCATCTAAACCTGATGGACCAGGTGTTGCTGCAGCATGGCATTCCCAAAGAAATGAAATACCTGGCAGTCATTGAATCTCACCTGAAATCAACCATCACCTCATGGGCAGGTGCTGTTGGACCCTGGCAGTTCATGCCCGCCACAGCCCGCAATTATGGTTTGGTGGTAAACGGCTCCAGGGATGAAAGAACGGATTATTACAAAAGTACTCATGCTGCTGCAAGAATGCTGACAGAGCTTTACTCGCAGTTCAATGACTGGCTGCTGGTGGTAGCAGCTTATAACGGCGGCCCCGGCAATGTGCTGAAGGCGATCCGCAAAAGCGGCGGCAGCAAGGATTTCTGGGCGCTGCAATACTATCTGCCCAATGAATCCATGAACCATGTAAAGAAATTCATCGCCGCCCATTACATATTTGAAGGCGGGGGCGGCGCCACCACCATCACCAAAGATGAAACAAAGGACCTGCTTAGTAATGCTGCAAAGCTGAATGAAGAGGAAATGAAAAAATCAACTGCCTATGACATTACAGGCAGGTTCAGTGCTGCCGTTATCATGAAATATACAGAAATGGAGAAAGCCGAATTTGACCGCTACAACCCCAATTTTGACAACGAGATCGCATTGAACGGGAAGTACAATCTGCGCCTCCCGGTACAGAAAATGAACATATTCATTTCAAAAAGATATGAGATACTGGATGAAAGCATGCAACTGCTGCTGAAAGCAACCGGGGACACCCATTAGGCAATTACTTGTTTTCAGCCAGTACTTCTTCGATCGCCCCTGCCTTCAGCAAACACTCCTCCCACTCTTTCTCCGCCTCACTGTACCAGGTAATACCCGATCCGGCCTGGAAAGAAAGATAATTTGTAGCGGCATTGTACATGATGCTTCTTATCACCACATTGAAATCAAAATCGCCTTCGGGAGAAATATAGCCCAATGCGCCCGAGAAAATTCCCCGCCTGGTTTTTTCGTACTCTTCAATCAGCTCCATCACCCGTTTCTTCGGCGCTCCTGTCATGGAGCCCATGGGAAAAGTGGCCCGGATAATCTCAGCAAATGAAATATCCTTCCTGATCTCCCCGCTTACCGTGGAGATCATCTGGTGTACCTGTGGAAATGAATACACCCCGAACAGTTCATCCACCTTTACGGTTCCTTCCTCACAGATCCTGGCGAGGTCATTCCTGACCAGGTCAACGACCATTACATTTTCCGACCGGTCTTTGGTGCTTTGCTGCAATGCCTCCCGGTTGTGCTGATCTTGCTCTTTATCATGTTTTACCCTTCCGGAAGTACCTTTGATGGGTTGCGACAAAACGCTGTTTCCCTGTCTGCGCAGAAACCGCTCAGGGCTGGCGCATATCAGCCATTTGTCTTCCACCCGGTAAAATGCAGAGAATGGATTGGGAGAAACGATACTGAGTTTCTTATATATATCCACAGGGTCAATGATGGCTTCCCTGGCAAAGAATTCCTGGCAAAAATTTATCTCGTAACAATCCCCCCGGAGAATGTGCCGCTTCAGTTGCCTGATTACACTGATGTATTCTTCCCGGGAGAACCGCAACTGGATATTTACTCTGTGCACCACAACTGGTGATGAAAAGATCCCTTCAGTGATCTCTTTGAATACCTGTTCAGGATCTTTTCCCTCTATGATCATTTCTCCGGGTTTCAACCGGATGATGATTTCCGGTTCAAAGAAAAAAAGATCAGCAAAGCCGATACCATCGGGATTGCCGGAGGAGAGCTGCTCTACTTCATTCTTCAGGTCATACCCCAGGTGACCGAACAGCCAGCCCCCGGTCTGCCCTCCGCTTTGGCGGGGGTCTGACCGGGAAGCAGCATCCATAAAATCCTGCAGCTGTTTCAAAGCATCTCCTTCAACAGCTATTAATTGTCTTTTTACACCGGCAGCCAGCAGGCATTCTTGCGAATGGGGGTGTAACTGGTACTGGTGGTTATCTAAAAAACAAAAAGTGCCGAACCGCTGTGTCCAGTTCAGCATTTTATCTTTCACCTGTTCAAAATCACTGATGGGGAATGTACAGTTAGTTGAGGTTGCTTTTTTCAA
>JANNUI010000202.1:0-5123 GCA_031395125.1 Chitinophagaceae bacterium
TTAAAGGCGGTTGGAATATCGCTGACTGCGTTCAAAGGTCATACGATGTAGAAGGAATGACAGTGGGTACTGTTGCCGCAGGTCGCATTGGGTTGGCAGTTTTGCGAAGGCTTCATCCTTTTGATATAAAACTCCATTATTTCGACCGTCATCGTCTCCCGAAAAATGTTGAAGAAGAACTTAACCTCACCTTCCACGACAGTGTTGAATCAATGGTTAAAGTTTGCGATGTAGTTACCATCAATTGCCCATTGCATCCCGAAACAGAAAACCTTTTTAACGAAAAACTCATTGGTAAAATGAAGCGTGGTTCATACATTGTAAACACTGCCCGAGGCAAAATATGCGACCGTGATGCTATCGTTCGTGCTTTGGAAAGCGGACAGCTTGCGGGTTATGCAGGAGATGTATGGTTCCCACAACCTCCTCCTAATAACCATCCCTGGAGAACTATGCCCAATCATGGAATGACACCTCATATTTCGGGTTCCAGCCTTTCAGCCCAAGCACGCTATGCAGCAGGCACCCGCGAAATTTTAGAATGCTGGTTTCAGGGCAAACCATTGCGTAATGAATACCTGATTGTTGACGGAGGCAAACTGGCAGGAGCAGGAGCACATTCTTACAGCGAAGGCAATGCCACAGTCGGTTCAGAAGAGGCAACAAAATTTAAAACGACAAAATAATCTTATTCAGCCAGATGTAACCTGACACGAAACCGCTTCGTGGCAGGAGTAGCACGAACGCATAACAAGGGCTTGGCGAAATGGCGGGTGAAGTGGTTAAGCAAACTGTTGTGCTTCTAAATCCGCCACTTCGCCAAGCCCCCAAACGTTGGGTGCAACCTATTCAAATAAAAATATCTCATATGGGCAAATTAGCAGAAATTAAAACTAAGCAAACTTCGGCTAGTGTAGCTGGTTTCATTGACAGTATCCCGGATGAGCAAAAGTGTCTAGTCCTAAAATAGGTTTACACATTTGTAAACTTAAATCAGGAGTAAACAAAATCGTATTTTTATATAACCCGGAGGAGACTCTTCTGGAAAGAATTAACTAAAAATAATAAAGAATGACAAAGTATATTTTTCTAACCGCATTTACTATTGCGGCACTTGCGACCAATGCACAAGACAACTCCAAAATTGAAGCTGAAATACGAAGATTAGAACAAACCTGGTTGACAGCAATTTTAAACGCAGACACAAATACACTCAAACAGGTTTGGGCACCAGAGTTTTTGGTTAACAATCCAAGAAATCAAATAACAGGAAACCGTGATTCTGTTTTGCTACTCCAAAAAGCCGGTATGATCGACTACAGTACTTTTGAAAAAGTTATTGAAAGAATGCAATTTCAAAAAAACATTGTAATCACAATGGGTCATGAAACGCTTGTATCAAGAAACGATACCCCTGGTGCAAGAGCAGGACAAATTTACAAAAGACGTTTCACAAATATTTGGATGAAAAAAAATGGGAATTGGCAACAAATAGCAAGACATGCTTCAGTAATTTGTCAATAAATAACAATTGCTTCCGGTTGTTTCAGATCTGCAAGGCCAGGCATAAAAAAAGACTTCTGGTTTCCCCAAAAATCCCTGTCTGCCTTATGGCAGGCATTCTAATCCCGTCAATCCCGGTTCTTTATCGCAGGTCTATTTCCTCCACTCCGGGATACTTCTTTTTGTCAAACACAAAAACATTATCTGCCAGCGGGGCATTCGTTTTCATGGTCGTAACCGTATAGGTGTACCGGTTGCCGGCATTCTCCAGCACCCGGGTGCTGTAAATGGTCCTGGCTTTTTTATCCACCTGCACATACACTTTATGGAAAGGTTTGCTCTTGTCAACCGGGGTCATTTCTATTTCCTGTACCGTTTTGGACCCCACCTTCTTCTCCCCGTTCAGCAGGTATAGAAAATCTTTATCGTAAAAATTAGTGAACAGCTTTTGCGGCGTTATCATCCCGCTGGAGGCGTCCAGGTTGCTGATGGTTACTTCATTCGCCGCTTTATCAAAGTTCCAGATGGTGATGCCGTTGCAGAATATTTCCTGGCCGCTAAAAAGGACATGGTATTTTGTTCCCTTCATTTTGATCGTACCTGTTTTACTGGAAAGGGCTTTGCCGGATGCATTTTCCACTTTATAGGAGAAACCGGCCTGTACGGTGCTGAATGTTTTGAATTTGGCGCTTACCCCGTCCAAAATGGCTTTGGCGGCAGGGTCATTTTTTGTCTGTGCCGGCGAGATCAAAGCAAAGGCAGAAACAAGCACTGAAAAATAGAATTTCTTCATCCAATAGGTTTGTGGTGGTAGCTTAAAAGAACCTCCTTCGCTTTTAGTTATTGGCCGGGCTTCAGGCATTGAAAAGCTACGGAGGTCAAAGCGGCCAAAGATAATTGAATTGATGTTAAGTATGGTTGAGACAGTAGTGTATTAGTTAGCTTTTAAATGTTCCTTAGTTAATATTTGAACCACAATAGGCACATAGGGCACAATAGGTAAAAACATAGACTATCCCGAAATTACCGGGACAAGTTGTGAACCACTATGTTTTCTATGTTCTATGTGGTTCAAACTGATACACTACCATGGAGACACGTAATCAGCATACCCGGTTGCTTTACCTTTCTTTTCTTAACAAGCTGCTAACGGAAACAGGCAATTTACTTACCCAAGTGCGCTGAGATGCTGCTGTAAGTCCATCTCAGTTTTTATTAATACATCCCTTGCCTTGCTGCCCTGGTTGGGGCCCACAACGCCTGCCGCTTCCAACTGATCCATCAGGCGGCCGGCCCTGTTATACCCCAATTTCATCCTTCGTTGTAAAAGAGAGGTCGAACCTATTTGATTTTGTACGATGAGACGGGCAGCATCCTCAAAAAGCGAATCCCTGTCGGACAGGTCAAAATCTCTTCCTTCCAGTTCTTTTTCATCCACATATTCCGGCAGCATAAAGGCAATCGGATATCCCTGCTGACCGCTGATAAAGTCCACCACCTTCTCCACTTCCGGTGTATCAACAAAAGGGCATTGGAGCCGGGTGAGTTCCCCGTTATGCGAAATCAGCATATCTCCTTTACCGATCAGTTGCTCAGCCCCACCCGTGTCAAGAATGGTCCTTGAATCGATCTTTGATGAAACTTTAAATGCGATCCTCGAGGGAAAGTTAGCCTTAATAACACCTGTGATAATATTCACCGACGGCCGCTGTGTGGCGATGATGAGATGGATACCCACCGCACGGGCCAGTTGCGCCAGCCTGGCAATGGGCATTTCAATTTCCTTGCCAGCCGTCATGATCAGGTCGGCAAATTCATCGATCACCAGTACAATAAAAGGAAGATACTGGTGCCCCTTCTGCGGGTTCAGTTTCCGTTTGATGAACTTCTCATTATATTCCCTGATGTTCCTGGCGCCGGCCTCTTTCAGCAGGTCATAGCGGTTGTCCATTTCAATGCAGAGGGCATTGAGTGTGTGTACCACTTTTTTGGTGTCGATAATGATGGCATCCTCCTCGCCGGGAAGTTTTGCAAGGAAATGTTTTTCAATGTGGCGGTATATACTCAGTTCCACTTTTTTAGGATCGATCAGCACCAGCTTCAGTTGTGAAGGATGTTTCTTATAGAGTAATGAAACAAGAATGGCATTCAGCCCGACTGATTTACCCTGCCCCGTGGCCCCGGCCATCAGCAGGTGCGGCATGCTTGTCAGGTCAACGATAAAATTCTCGTTGTCGATCTTTTTGCCAATGGCGATCGGGAGGCTGTAATTATTGTGCTGGAATTTTTCTGAAGCCAATAATGTTTTCATACTCACCACTGTCTTTCTCACATTGGGCACTTCAATACCGATGGTGCCCTTCCCGGGAATGGGTGCAATGATCCGGATACCCAGCGCTGCCAGGCTGAGGGCAATATCATCTTCCAGGTTTTTGATCTTGGAGATCCTGATACCCGGCGCCGGTACGATCTCATACAAGGTAACGGTGGGTCCCACGGTAGCGCTGATCTTCTGGATCTCGATGGCATAGTTCCGCAGCGTGGCGATGATCTGGTTCTTGTTATTCTCCAGTTCATTGGCATCCTGGATGATCTTTTCGCTGCCATGTGTTTCCAGCAGGCTGAGGGTGGGATATTTATAATGACTCAGGTCAAGGGTGGGTTCATAGGGTGGCAGGTTCTCGGGCAATGCCTGCTCCTCCCCTGTTTTTTCAGGGACAGGTTTTATTTCCAGTTCCAGGTTCTCATCCGTTTTCTTTGCAAAGGGTTTTTCTTTTATGGCCGGATTAATTGCTTCCGCCATCTCATCATGGCTGTGAAGCAGTTCATTGACTATTTCTGTTTCAACAGTGGGTTGCTGCTTTTCTATTTTCTCAATGATTTCCTCAACCGGTTCGTCTTTCTCAGTCACTTTGAACCCGATAGCTATCGGGTCATGCAGGCGCTTTTCATCCGGGAAATTGATGACAACAGGTGAATCGGAAG
Organism: Chitinophagaceae bacterium; assembly: GCA_031395125.1. Lineage (GTDB taxonomy): Bacteria > Bacteroidota > Bacteroidia > Chitinophagales > Chitinophagaceae > JJ008. The sequence continues at coordinate 4,489 of JANNUI010000202.1, forward strand.
AAACGGTATTTCCTTCTTTCTTTTCTCCGTAGAGATCGTTAATGGTGGTGGCGGTACCTGCTTCCGGCATTGCTGCAGATTCGTTTCCTGGTTGATCCTCCCCTGCTTTTTTGGGCGGCCAGTTGAAGGATGGGTTGAACTGCCAGATAAAATAACCCGAAGCAAGCAACAGCAGTACCGCACCGGTGCCCAATGTGCCCAGGGCACCTGTCAGTTTCCCGCTGATCATATCCCCCACGGCCCCGCCAAACGGGAACCCGCTTTTTCCAAAAAGGAACGCCAGGGAAACAGAAAGTACCAGCAGGCCAACCGTTACATACTTCAGGTTGCGCCAGATGGAAAATACTTTGCGGCGGAACAGCAGGTTGATGCCCACAACAAAAAAGAAAGTACATACCAGGAACGATGCAATGCCAAACCAGTAGTTGATAAAAAAATGTGAGACGAGTGCACCCAGCCGGCCCAGCAGGTTCCGGGCGGTGAGTGTATTATCAAAAAGTGCAGACAATCCTTTCTTGGCCACATCCTGGTCTTCTTCCCAGGTGAACAGGTAGGAAATAAAAGAGATAAAGAGAAAAAGCCCGATCACCAGCAACAGAGCGCCTACGATCTTCCAGGTACGTTCATCACGGGCA
>JANNUI010000242.1:0-9869 GCA_031395125.1 Chitinophagaceae bacterium
ATGAAAAAACCAATCGTACGCATAATGCGATTTTACAATCGGCTTTCCGAGGAAGGATTTTGCTTAAAGTTAAGCTAACCTTCCATTTTCCCCATACAAGAATATTGGTATTTTAAGATACTGCCCTGTTATCACCGGATCTTCACCGCATTCAGCACCTTCTGCAGCGACTGGTTCTGCAAACGGATGAAGTAAGCCCCCGAAGGCAGGTTATCATCATAAATGTCAATATTATAGGTGCCTGCAGTGTATTGTGCATCCGCCAGCACTTTCACCACCTGGCCGAGGCTGTTGATCTGCTGAATCATCGTATGACCACCAGTGGTCGAGAATTGTATCGTTGCATTCAGCGTGTAAGGATTGGGCCACATCTTGAGCAGCAGCTTTTCCGAATTGTTGTTGGTATCATCCGGGTCATCGCCAAGGCCGCAGGGCCCGCCTTTGATGACAGGCAGCGTCTGGTAATTTTGCAGCAGCAACTGGTTCAGCAGCGGCGGCTTGACACAAAACCATCTTTCCAGTACCGAGGCATATACACTCCTGAAATCATACTGAAAGGGGACATTGTTCTCTACATTGATATCTGACGGGATATCGGGGCTGTTGCCCAATATCCCTTTCTTAATATGCTTGCCAAATAACAGCAGGGGAGCAGCAGCACCATGGTCGGTTCCCAAACTTGCATTGGATTTGATCCGGCGGCCAAATTCAGAAAAGGTCATGCCCAGCACCCGGTCATCCTGTTCCATCAGTTCCATATCTCTCTGAAATGCCTGGATGGAAGAAGAAAGGTCCTTCATCAGTTTGGCATGGTTACCTGTGGAAGTATCGCTGGCATTCACTTGTCTTTTATGTGTGTCAAAACCTCCTGTGCTTACCGTATAGACCCTTGTTTTCAAACCTCCTTTGATCAGTCTTGCCACAATTTGTAACTGTTGCGCCAAACCGTTTTGCGGATAAGTGGCCATATTACCGGCCCTGCGATAGGCTGCTCTTATTATGTCAGAATAGATCTTTGTTTTTTCTGAAACCACCCGGAGGAACCTCAGTTCTTTGTTTGCGGGAATTGAGTTAAGCGGATAATCAGAGAAGGGGTTGGTGAAATTATAAATATTTTCCGGGTCGGTAATGGAAAGCCCCATCGAAAAAATAGAACCCTGTACCGTTACGGTTGGCACATTGCTGATCTGTATCGCCAGCGGGTCGGGCATTTCTGTATTGGGATAAGCATCGGGGTAACCCGGATATTCTGTTTCAAGATAACGACCCAGCCATCCTCTTTTCTCCCTGTTGAACCGGTCGGTGCTGTTATCTCCTGTCATCCAGATATCCGTGGAGCGGAAGTGAGAGAAATCCTGGTTAGGATAACCAACCGACTGCACAATATTCACTTTGCCTTCGTTATACATGTTCTGCATTTCCGTCATGGCCGGGTGAAGACCGGAACGGTCCGTACCATCCAGCCTCAACACACGGCTTTGCTGAATGGCCACATTAGGTCTTGCATTATAGTAGTTGGCAAACATGTCCAGCGGGATGACCATGTTCAGCCCGTCATTGCCACCGGCGAGTTGCACCAGCACCAGTATATGATCATTTGTGGCAGTTTCACCGAGCAGCCGGGCCAGTGCATTATCCTGCGATGACCCAAATGCAGTAAAAGAGAACCCGTTGATGAACGCCGGCATCGTAACGGCGGCGGGAACGGTATTGCGTAAAAAATTTCTTCTGTTCATTTTTTTTGTTTTCAGGATTCAATAATCAATCACTCAGCATAAATGGTATTCCGGCAGGTTCATGATGAATTTGAACAACTCCTTCAGCGATGCAAGGATAACAGCATTGTTGTTGCTGTTCCAGGCATTGGTCCAAACCGTGTTGTCGCCGGTATTATTCAGCAGGAACCTGTTCTTGGTATAATTTCTTGAATTCACCGATAAAGGATATCGGAGCAGCAGCGCCGTCATATCGGCTACCAGCTGATCGGGGTCGGCAGGATTGGAAGAGTAATTGGCAAACCCCCGCACATCAATGATATCATCATCCACCAGGCTGTCTGTATAGTTGGCCCTGCGGGGGAGTGAGTTACTGTTCACCCAAAGTTCATAGTACATCGGTTCCTGGTAATAGGCCGGCCATCCGGATACATCGGGAGGCTGAAAGAGCTCCTGCTGCATTTCGGCAGCCTTGCTGTAGATGCTGTCAAAAAAGGGATAACCATTCTGCCAGTCGGTGTAGACAGGAACATTCACATTAAATTCCCGGATGGCGCCAACGATTATATCGAAGGGGTTTTTGATATAACAGGCCTGGTTAAGCGGGTCGAAGAAATGTTCGCTTTTGAACAATACATCCAGTACGGAACGTATATCAAAATTGTTGCTGCGCAGTATCTCTGCCAGCGGAATGATGACATCCGTTTCAGTGGTCTGGTCGATCTGGTAATACACAAACCACTTGTACAGTTTACGGCAAATGAACCGGGCAGCTTCTGTGGTATTGAAGATCATATTCACCAGGTCGTCCACTTCCTGTACACCGTTGTTGCCGATGGCAGTGCTGTTGTAAAAAGAGGAGAACGATTTACTTCCGGTATCATGGGCGCTATTATCGAGATAAGAAGTGAGTGACTGGCTGTCGATCCGCCAGCCGGTGAGCACCCTGGCTGCAGCGATGACATCGTTTTCGCTGTATAAAGAACCCGGGCCACGACCAACTGTAAATAGTTCCTGCATTTCCCTCGCATAGTTTTCGTCCGGCGCCAGTTTGCTGTTCAGGTATCCGTTCAGGTGAAACAGCATGGCCGGATCAATGGTTACATCTCTCACTAATTGTTTCACACTACCGAGGGGATTATCCCTGAAGATCTTGTGGTGCCGCCAGAGCATGGTGGAGTTGCCTACTTCTTCCTGCTGCACCGAAAAATGATGATGCCAGAAGAGGATCATCTTTTCTGTAATACTCCTGTTCTGGTTCACTATCACACCGGCCCACCATTTATAGAGACTTGCAGTCCGCAACCTGTTGATGGAGCCTCTTACCTCAGGATCACTCATGGTGTTCAGATCATTCACCCAGGTTTGTCCCTGTGGTACACCAAGATCATCATGCCAGAGCCCGTCCTCATCCTGTATAAGACCATAATCTCTCAAGGGTGTGCCAGGTACCGTGATATTATTCAGCAGTTCATCTACGGCGGCAGCCGGGGACATGGCCAGGAAATAATCTATGTCTGCTTTTTTAGCCCCGAACATGGTCCGTTTCAGCAGGTGGGTTACTTCATTGCTGGTCCAGGTGCCGGCATAAGGATTTAACCCGGTTGCCATAGTGCGGCAAAAGGCCTGGCTTCTTTTTCTGGTTTTGGTAAGGAATTCTCTTCTGTCCATATTGAAATATTTATCGTAAACGATTCTTGATGTTGAAAACGATTTTATATGCCGCCCCTACGGGGCTCATCTGTTTTATTAATCTGGTTCTGCCAATATTCCGGCCCTACGGGCCTTTTCTTATGTAATCATAAATCCGTGCTGATTTTTATCTCAGCAATGCCAGGGTTCCCTTTTTCAGTATCCATTTACCCTGCATGTCTTTGTACTGAATGAGGTATACATAAATACCGTTTGGCTGCAGCATACCGTTCACTCTTCCATCCCATTTGGCATAGGTGGAAGAGCTTTTGAAAAACAGGGTGCCGTTTCGGTCAAATACCTGCATCGAAAATTCATTGGGCACTTTGCCCAACGGGCCAAACCAGTCATTCAGCCCGTCGCCATTGGGTGTAAAGGCAGACGGAATGTGGGTGACCGCATCTTTCAGTACGACAAGTGTGAACTGGTCGCTTCGCTGACAACCGGCAGCGAGTGTATTGGTGGCTGTGTAAACAGTAGTTACGGTGGGAGAAGCTATCGGATGGGGACATGTTGTACAACTTAATGTGGGCTCGTAGTTCCAGGTAATGGTTCCGTTGGCATTGCCGGGTAATTGCAATGTTTGCCCGGTGAAAATGGTATCAATCTTTTTAATACCATCAAACGGGCCGCCGATAATAACAGGATTGTAGGAGACATAAGCGGAATCGTTACCACAAATATCACGGAGTGTATCGGTGGGCGGAATAAAACCGGTGAGGCTGCAGACTGTTGAATCCAATAATAATGTATCCAATTGCTTCAGTTTGATGATACCGAAATCTGTTTCTCCTTGTCCGCCGTTGAAATCGCCATCCCCAGAATCGGAATCACCACAGAGAAAATATTCTTTTACAGAAGGTTGATAAACAACAGTACGGAGATGATCATTGCCGCTACCGCCGATATTTTGATTCCATATCATATTCCCCGATGCACTGAGTTTTACCACCCAGTAGTCACCTTCACCCAGCGGGGCGGCCACATCACCATCATCTGAATAAGAAATGCCGGCAACAATATAACCGCCGTCTGCATCAGTGATGACGGAATTGGCATAGTCAGCATCGGTACCGCCAAGTACCCTTTGCCAGTTCTTATTTCCGTTTGCGGGATTGATATTAATGACCCAGTAATCCTGGCTGCCCCTGGCGCCGCTTACATCACCATCATTTGAAGTAGTATAACCAGCCAGTGTAAGAGAACCATCATTTCCTCTTGTCATGGAATAGGCCACATCATTCTGCGAACCACCATACACTTTGCTGTACACCTTATTGCCATTCGCATCCAGGGCCAGCAGCCACACATCATAGTTCTTTTGCTGCGGGGGTATATCCCCATCGGTGGAGTTGGCAAAACCGGCGAGGTAGGTCCTGCCGTTGATTATTTCGAGGTCAAAGAGTTCTTCGTTTTTGCTTCCGCCAAAACAGCGGCTCCATAAAAGATTCCCGCTGGCGTCCAGTTTCATCAGCACCCCATCCGTATAACCGGCTGTGCCATGATTGCCGCTGATGTTACCATCGTTGGAGGAAGAAGAAGCGGTGAGATAGAATGATCCATCATCCAGCAGGTGAATATGATTGGCAATGTCTAACCCGCTGCCGCCATATCTTTTTTGCCAGACTAAGTTTCCGGCTGCACTGAGCTTTAGTATCCAGATATCTTTGGTGCCGCCGTAGCCACTTACCACACCGCCGTCAGTGGAGTTGGTTTCACCGGCAACAATATATCCGCCGTCAGTTGTTTGCAACACATCCCTTGCACTTTCATAATTGCTGCCGCCAAAAGATCTTTCCCATTCAATATCACCGCAGCGGTTAAGTTTTATGACCCACAGGTCCCAGTACTCCCGGTTGGGCTGTGTACTCACATCACCGTCTTTTGAATCAGTGTAACCAGCCACTACCGTTCCGCCGTCAGTCGTAACTTTTATAGAGAATGGGATATCAACATTGGAGCCACCATATTTCCGGGCCCATTGCTGCGGGGGCAGTTGTGCAGAGGCAGTACCGAGGATGCAGCAGCATAGGAAACAGCCCAGTTGGTAAAGGTTCTTCAATAGTTGGCGGTTTTAAACAAATGAAATATGCCAACTATTACAAGGATTATGCTAAAGGTTGATTTTTGTGGATAAGTTATACGATGACAGCCTTGAATTTTTTCATGGAGATGTACGAAGTCATTTTATATGAGAATTCTACTCAGGATTTTTTCTGCTGAAAATATCGGCAGGCCGGTTGTATCCCGCATTGTTCACAACCGGGGTTTCTTGCAAGGCACACATACCGGCCATGCAGTATAAGCCAGTGGTGGGCTTTATGTATGAGTGATTCGGGGATATTCTTCACCAGTTCTTTTTCCACGGCCAGAGGGGTGGATGCGGTTTGCGGTACAAGACCGATACGTTTGCTCACCCGGAATACATGGGTGTCAACAGCCATATTGGGCTGTTTATCCACTACAGAGGTAATTACATTGGCTGTTTTTCTGCCCACCCCCGGCAGTTGCAGCAGTTCATACACAGTCATCGGGATCTTCCCGGAAAAATCATTCACTACTTTATTGGCCATTCCGATGAGGTGTTTGGTTTTGTTGTTGGGGTAGGAGATGCTTTTGATAATGGGAAAGAGTTCATCAAAGCTGGCCCTACTGAGTGATTGCACGGTGGGATATTTTTCAAAAATGGCGGGAGTTGTCATGTTCACTCTCTTATCGGTGCATTGTGCAGAAAGAATAACAGCCACCAGCAACTCATAGGGATCCTCAAACACCAGTTCTGTTTCTGCCACCGGCATATTCTTTTCGAAGTAGTCAATGATATAAGCGTAGCGTTGGTTGCGGGTCATACTATGCCCCCATCCCCTAAAGGGGGGCTAAGGGAAAGCAAGATAATCTTCATTGATGAATGGTATAAAGTGGCAGAAGGAAAATTAGGGTTTAAGTTCTCCTTTAGGGGACAGGGGCAAAAAAAAGTCCCGCCGTGGCGGGACTAAATGCTTTCTTGCCGACTGAGTTTACTGAACTGTTTCGGCCGCCTGCTCTCTTGCATGGTTGAGTACATTCAGTACTACTTCGGTGCGGGGAGAAACGGCGAGTTTGTCCAGCCTTTGCATGGATGCTTTCAGCACATTCAACTTTTCACGGAGGGTCCAGTCTTTTTCAAGTGCGGCTTCAATAGCAGTGGTCTGATCGTTGGGGGTCTCCTTGTACAAATACAATAAAAGATCCTCAGGAGTAAAGTTGGTCATTAGCAAACCGGTTAATTTGTCCAGAAATAGAGATTGTCCGTAGTAGCGAGATATTATAAACGTCCGTCATCTTAACGGGGCCGGAACGGCCTTATTGTGCGGGGATCGCTAATTCTTTGGTGAATCGTAATTTTCCGGAATGATGAAGAGTTCTTCATTGTCCCGCTTCATCAGGTACTTCTCCCGGGCATATTTTTCAAGGGTGGCGGGGTTATGCTTAAGTGCTTCTAATTCTTTACGTTCTGCTGCGATCTTAGTGGTATAATACTGTTTGCTCTGGCGCAGTTGCCGGAGTTCCCGGGTACGGTCCCACTGGGTAATCACATCATTCTTGTCCAGGAAAAACATGACAGCGCAAAAAGCCGCAAAGGAGATAAGATATTTGCTTTTAAGCCAGGAAGGGAGATGAGTCAGCAATTTCATGGTTGGATATTTAACATGAGGTCAGAGGTCAGAAGTATGAGGTCAGAGGCGTGATTTTGAATGAAACTCTCTGACTTCCGGCCTCAGACATCTGACTTCAGCATCGCTTGCCAAATTTAATCTTTCCTTTCGGATAAACGGCCGACATGCCCAACAATTCTTCAATCCGGATAAGTTGATTGTATTTTGCCATGCGGTCGGTACGGGAGGCAGAGCCGGTTTTTATCTGCCCGCAGTTCAGCGCCACGGCCAGGTCAGCAATAGTGGTGTCTTCTGTTTCCCCACTGCGGTGGCTCATGATGGTGTTGTAGCCGTTGTGCTGCGCCAATGTTACCGCATTGATGGTTTCTGTTATGGTTCCTATCTGGTTTACTTTTACTAGCAGGGCATTACCGATCCCTTTATCAATTCCCTGCTGCAGACGGGTAACATTAGTAACAAACAGATCATCACCCACCAACTGGCATTTTTTGCCGATGGCTTTGGTGAGTGCGGCCCATCCGTTCCAGTCGTCTTCGGCCATGCCGTCTTCAATGGAAACGATCGGATATTTCTTCACCCATCCTTCCCAGAATTTCACCAGCTGATCGCTGCTCATTTCTTTACCGCTGCTTTTATGAAAAACATATTTTTTCTTTTTATTGTTCCACAATTCGCTGTTGGCTGCATCCATGGCAATCGTTATTTGTGAACCGGGTTTATACCCCGCCGCCACTATAGCTTCCATCACGGTGTCAATGGCTTCTTCATTGCTCTGGATATTGGGGGCAAAACCGCCTTCATCACCCACATTGGTGCTGAAGCCTTTTTTCTTAAGTACCGATTTCAGTGCATGAAATATCTCCACTCCCCAGCGCAGTCCTTCACTGAAGCTGGTTGCTCCCACCGGCATCACCATGAATTCCTGGAAGTCTATTTTATTATCCGCATGGGCGCCGCCGTTCAGGATATTCATCATGGGTATGGGCAGTGTCTTTGCATTGGTGCCACCGATATAACGGTACAGGGGCAATGAGGCTTCTTCCGCCGCCGCTTTGGCCACCGCCATACTTACGGCGAGTAGTGCATTAGCCCCGAGTTTGCCTTTGTTGGCGGTGCCATCCAGATGTATCATCATTTCATCAATACCGGTCTGGTCGGCCACATCATTGCCGATCAGCGCCGGGGCGATGATGTCATTTACATGCTGAACCGCCTTCAACACCCCTTTTCCCAAATAGGTCTTCTTATCGCCATCCCTGAGCTCCACGGCTTCATGTATGCCGGTACTGGCGCCGCTGGGCACAGCGGCACGGCCAAGGGCCCCTTCATCGGTTATCACATCCACCTCCACGGTGGGGTTTCCCCTGGAATCCAGGATTTGCCGGGCGAAGATCTCTGCTATGTAGCTCATGGATTATTAGCTGGTTTTGAATGAATAACTAGGGTTAGTTGTCGTGGCGCTCCGAAGGAGTCCTTTGGACAAAGAAACGATGTTTCCGGTTATTATGAATGGGTTATGCCCTGCCCCCGGATAAATTGAAATAATGCCATTTTTTTTGAATAAGTTTGGTGCCTGTTATGGCAATGAGATACCCGGCTGTTAAATATCTATTTACCCTTCTTTTGACCGGCTGCTTTTTTATTAAAGCGAATGCTCAGACTGGGCTTTGCCCGTCTAATCTTGATATTGAGTTAGGTAATTTTTCAGGATGGGAAGGCCGAACAGGAACTGCAGCGGTTTATCCTTTACCCAATATTGGCATAGTACCGGGCCGGCATACCATCATAGATGCTGCTACTTCGGGTTTAGATCCATATGGTTTTTTCCCTGAGATGTGTCCTAACGGGAGCGCTTATTGTGTAAAACTCGGGAACAACGGGACGGGTGCTCAGGCCGAAAGTATTTCTTATACATATGCGATACCTTCCACGGTTACGAATTTCTCAATGTTATTCTTTTATGCAGTTGTGCTCGAAAACCCGGCTGGTCATGCCCCGCCTGAGCAACCCCGGTTCAGGGCAAGAATTATTGATGTTACAACCAATTCTCCCATACCATGTGTTGATTTTGATTTTGTCTCTGGAAGTTCAACGGGCGGCTTCAGGGTGTCCACGGTAAACCCCGGCGTGTTGTACAAAGACTGGACACCGGTAAGTATAAACCTGAACGCTTATATCGGCAGAACCATCATGCTGGAGTTTATTACTGAGGATTGCACCCGTACCGGTCATTTTGGCTATGCTTATTTAGATGTGGGTACAGTTTGCAATGGCGCTATTACCGGTAATTTTATTTGCCCCGGCGCTTCCAGCATTACATTGACGGCCCCATTTGGTTTCCAGGGTTACCGCTGGTTTGACGATATTACCTGTCTGAATGTAATTGGTACAAATCAAACACTGACACTTACCCCGCCACCATTAGTTGGGGCTGTATTCCCCGTTGAAATAACACCCTTCGCCGGGTTTGGCTGTTTAGACACTTTGTATGCCATTGTTGATGTGGGAACAACACCTCCTGCCAATGCTGGTCCTGACAGGATCATTTGTAATGGTCAGCTGGTGCAGATAGGTGTACTTCCAATAGCGGCCCATACTTACTCGTGGGTGCCGGCGGGGCTGGTCAGCAATCCTGCTATTTCAAATCCGTTAGCAGGACCTGTTTCGGTGCCAACTGAGTTTATTGTGACCGTGACAGACCTGCTTACGGGCTGTACCAATACCGATACCACCATAGTTGATAATTACATTGTGGATACAGTAGTAACCACAACCGGTAATATCAACTCCTGTATCAATGAGCCAA
>JANNUI010000310.1:0-10764 GCA_031395125.1 Chitinophagaceae bacterium
TGTAAATAAGGTTCGCAAGCCGCATTATAAATCGTTGTTGTTCCTTTTGCCATTACAGCAGCCATAATAATATTGGCGGTACCTGTTACCGAGGGCTCATCAAGTAACATATTGGCACCATGAAGATGGGGAGCTTCAATATGAAAGAAACCATCTTCTTCATGGTAGGTAAAAGTGGCACCTAATTTTTCAAACCCAATGATATGGGTATCTAATCTTCTTCTCCCTATTTTATCACCACCGGGTTTGGGAATGAATGCTTTTTTAAAACGCCCGAGCATGGGCCCTGCCAGCATCACCGAACCCCGTAGCTTCCCGCTTTTCTTTTTATAGGCTTCACTGTGCAGGTAATCAATGTTTACATCCGAAGCCTGGAAGCTGCAGGTACCGGCGGCGCTACGTTCCACTTTCACATTCATTTCGCCCAGCAACCCGATGAGCAGGTTTACATCAATGATGTCCGGAATATTGTGGAGGGTGACTTTTTCAGACGTCAGCAATACAGCGCTGATGACCTGCAGCGCTTCGTTTTTTGCGCCCTGCGGAATGATCTCACCGCTCAGTTTTTTGCCGCCTCTTACTTCAAAGGAATGCATGGTTAATGCCCCCAACTCCTATAGGGGAGTTTAGAAGCTATTCGTTCATGAATAAGCTTGAATTGTTTATTGGATAGAGAACAAAAAGGAATTTGCAGAATGATAGTTTCATATTGCAGTTTGCTTGCACACAAAAAAATCCGGGGCTAATGCAGGTAAAATTAATATCTAAGTCCCCCGCCGCGGCGGGGACAGGGGCACCTTAATACCTCTTCTTAAAACCGCCTCCTCCACCTCTGTTATCTCTCCGGTCGTTGCGGCCACCACCACCGCCCCGCTGCTGAAACTTGCCGCCGCCCCGTTTACCATAGCCGCCGCGGTTATCTCTTCCTTCCACCTGGGGACGATATGCTTTTACAAATGGGGTGTTGGTGAAAGTAAGCTGACCATCAGTTATTCCGGTAAGCTCACTCTGAATAGCATCATCATGCACCAGTTCTTTGTGCCAGTTGTTATAGGCCAGCTTCATGTAATATGCAATGGCATTGGCGAAGCCCAGCCTTTTATCGGGATTTTCCTCTTTCAATGCTTTATCGATGATCACCTCCAGGTTCTTGCCCAGGTGTGAAAATTTAGGATACCTTTTGGGATAGGGAAGCGGTTGAGGTTTTGCCTTCAGTGTTTCCCGGGTAGGGATGGGGTAGGGTGATTTCACATCGAGTTTGAAATCAGCGATCAGGAAAAGATGGTCCCAGAGTTTGTGGCGAAAATCTTCCACATTTTTCAGGTGAGGGTTCAGAAAACCCATCAGTTCTATGGCAGCATGGGCATTGCGCTGGCGTCGTTCCGGGTCTTCAATGGTCAGGATATGCTCCACCATTTTCTGCACATGACGGCCATACTCTCTCATCGTCAGATGGTTCCTCGTTGTATTATACTCCATGTTATCTATATCCATTGCAGCAAATGTAGTGAATGAAGTCGGAAGTAGAAAGTGGCTAGTGGGGAGTGGCTAGTGGGGAGTGGGGAGTCGGGAAATTTGAATAGTTGGGAAAGATAAGGGGATCTTCTAAAGGCGGGGGCTGTGTGCTGGCTTAGCCCCCCTTGCGGGGGTTTGGGGGGCCGGGCATAAAGAAAGGGGCCCCGAACCAAGGCCCCTTTTACAAGCCACCATCCTCTTCCACCTAAGAGGTCGTTTAAAGAAAAGTTGATTGACACAGTACAGATGGCTCGTTACTTTCCTGAAGCCCAGCCAATATAACCGCCTCTGTAACTTAACTGTCCCGACCCTTCGATAAACTCAGGGCTATCGGGAGGCCGACCATGTCTTCCTCGTCTTCCGGCTAATACACCGTAATATTATTAACAGATGATACAGGTGATTGTTTAAAGCCCTGCATCGCTGTATAAAGAGCTGATTGAATGGCTGAATTATTAGCAAAATTGATACCAACCCTCCGGGAATGTGGAGAATTTTTCCTGTTACTGCTGAAAAAAGACAAACTCGCTGCCGTTTTTCGTACAAGCCATCTTTCTGGCAATAAAGAAAAAGAATACAGGTAGTTCATAAGCCAATGTTTCGGTCATCAATACTTTGATAAATGTAGGTCAACTGCCCGAGGCTTACAATTGTATTAATGCCCAGTTTTTCCACCGGTAATTAATGAATATCCACAGAAAATTTTCCTGCACTTTTATGCAAGAGGATAGTCGTAAACAAAACTGAGGGAAAACCATTAGCAGCTTGCAAAATACAGCTTGCCAAAAAGTCATTTTACGGCGTACATAATACTGTCAACCGATACCTTTGCCCGCAGTAATGGTCATTGCAGTTAATACCAGGTTCCTGCTGAGCGACTATCTGGAAGGGTACGGCTACTTTATTTATGAAACATTCAGGCGCATCACCCAACAGCACCCCGATCACCAGTTCATTTTTATTTTCGACAGGCCATATGACAAACGCTTTGTATTTGGCCCGAATGTAACAGCAGTGGTGACGGGGCCACCTGCCCGGCACCCCCTGCTCTGGAAATTCTGGTATGATGTAAGGGTGCCGGCGGTGCTCAAAAAATACAAGGCGGACGTATTTGTATCACCCGACGGCTTTTGTTCACTGGCTACCAGGGTACCGCAGTGCCTGGTGCTTCATGACCTTGCTTTTCTGCATCATCCTTCTTTTATTCTTTCATCGCACCTGTGGTTTTATAAAAGATATACAGGAAAATTCCTGCAGAAGGCGGCTTCGGTAGCTACCGTTTCCGCCTTTTCCAGGGCCGATATTCTTAGTCATTATAAAATAGAGGAAAACAAGATCAGTGTGGTGTATAATGCGGCGAAAGATATCTTTCAACCACTTGATCATGAGCAGAAGACATCAATAAAAAACAAATACACAGAAGGCAAAGAATATTTTGTGTATGCCGGAGCTATCCATCCCCGCAAAAACCTGTTGAAGCTGCTGAAGGCTTTTTCTGTTTTCAAAAAAAGACAACAGTCAGGAATGAAATTGGTACTGGCAGGAAGACTTGCCTGGAAATACCAGTCATTTACGGAAAGCCTGAAAAGTTACAAGTACAGGGACGATGTATTACTGACAGGCTATGCCGGAGAGAATGAACTGGTAAAGATCATGGGGGCGGCCTATGCGCTGGTTTATCCTTCCCTGCATGAAGGGTTTGGTGTGCCGGTGCTGGAAGCGATGCATTGCGGGGTGCCGGTCATTACTTCATCCGAATCATCCATGCAGGAAATAGCAGGGGACGCAGCGTTATATGCCAATGCGAATGACCATACCTCCATTGCAGACTGTATGATGAGGCTGTACAAAGATGAAAACCTGCGGAACCAGTTGATTGAAAAAGGAAGGGAGGTGACCAAGCAGTACAGTTGGGATAAAACAGCTAAACTCCTCTGGAATAGTATCCTGCAGGCTGTCGGGTGATTTGGGTTACCTTTGCCAGCCTTAATATGGATTATGAACAAATCAAGTATTATCATAGATGTAATGACCGATGAAAACAAGGTGCCGGCCAGTATTCACTGGAGTGCCACCGACACATCGGCTGACAATGCGCAGAAAGCCAAGGCCATGATGATCTCATTCTGGGATGGTGCCGAAAAGGCAGCGTTGCGCATTGACCTGTGGACCAAAGACATGATGGTGGATGAAATGGCCGACTTTTTTTACCAGACCATGATGACGATGGCCGACACTTACGGCCGTGCCACCAAATACAGCGAACAGGTGGAAGAGATGAAAAGTTTTGCCAAATCGTTTTATGAAAAATTCAGGGCGAAGCAACTAAAGGAGAATAAGGCGGGGTAATAAGGAATAAGAAATGAATAATAAGTAATAATTAAGTGTATGAGTTTAGAGCAAAAAATAATGACCGATCTGAAAGCCGCTATGCTGGCAAAAGATGAAGCGGGACTCCGCAGCCTCCGCGCGGTGAAAGCAGCGATATTGCTGGCTAAAACTGCAGAGGGCGGCAGCGGGGAACTGAAGGAAGAAGATGAAATAAAATTGCTGCAGAAATTAGTAAAGCAGCGCAAAGATTCATTAGAGATCTTTCAGCAGCAGAACCGGGCCGACCTGGCCAAAAAGGAAGAAGAAGAAATTGCGGTAATAGAAAAATTCCTTCCTGAGCAAATGTCGCCGGAAGAACTGAAAGGAGAACTCGCAAAGATCATTGCGGCTGTTGGCGCTTCATCGCCTGCTGATATGGGCAAAGTGATGGGTGCAGCCACCAAACAGCTGGCGGGCAGGGCAGATGGAAAAGCTATTTCTGCTTTCGTAAAGGAATTACTCGCAAAATAGGGTTGCCAGGGTTTAAGGATTTTTTATGATGCACCTGTTATTAACCTTAAACTTTTAACGTTAAACCTTAAACCACTCCATGCTTCTTGATATCATCTTTGCTGTTATTCTTGTACTGGCTGTACTGAAAGGTTATCAGCAGGGCCTGGTGATCGGCCTGTTCTCCCTGGTTTCAATCATCATAGGCCTTGCAGCAGCGATGAAGCTTTCAACAGTGGTTGCATCCTGGATTGGCAGCGCTGTAAAAGTATCCGACGAATGGCTCCCGCTGATCTCATTTATCGTTGTTTTTATCGTGGTGGTATTGCTCATCCATCTCGGCGCAAAAGCCATTGAAAGAACTTTTGAAGTGGCGATGCTGGGCTGGGCGAACAAACTCGGCGGGATCATCTTGTATGCGGCTATTTACACCCTTGTGTTCAGCGTCTTTCTTTTTTATACAGAACAGATGCAGTTGCTGCAGCCGGAAACAATTCAAAGATCTGTTACGTACGCATACATACAGCCCCTGGGCCCCAAAGTGATAAATGGGTTCGGGTCCTTAATCCCCCTTTTCAACGATATGTTTGGTGAACTGAAGGATTTCTTTGGTAATGTTTCAAATCGTATTTCTTCTGTCTGATTTTTTGTTTTTAAAGCAACTGTTTGTAAGGTATATTGTTTAAAAACAGTTTATCCCTTCCTTATTTCTCAAAACCATTGTTTTCTTCCGGTAAATCGCTGATATTTTGGCTTAAAACGACTATTTTAGCATTAGAATTACCACCACTCGGAAACAGAATTGACCGCCATGGAGTACGAAATAAAACAGTACGACAAATTTAAGTACATCGAAGAGGGTTCCGGCGAATCGTTGGTGCTGCTGCATGGTCTGTTTGGGGCGCTGAGCAATTTCAGAGACCTTATCGAGTATTTCCGGCAGCACTATAAAGTGGTGGTGCCTATGCTGCCGCTGCTGGATATGGACATCCTGCACACTTCTGTGGGTGGCCTGGCCAAGTATGTACATAAATTTTTGGAAGCAAGGGATTTAAAGGATGTTCATCTTTTGGGTAATTCACTGGGCGGACATGTGGCGCTGTTGTATACACTAAAACACCCAGAGCGGGTGAAATCGATGATACTGACCGGCAGTTCTGGTCTTTTTGAAAACGGGATGGGCGACAGTTATCCCAAACGGGGCGACTATGATTACATCAGGAAAAAAACAGAGCTGACTTTTTACGACCCTAAAACTGCCACTAAAGAACTGGTAGATGAGGTCTATAGCATCACCAACAACCGGATGAAAGCCATTAAGATTATTGCATTGGCCAAGAGCGCCATCAGAAATAACCTGGGTGAGGAACTCAGTCAAATCAAACAACCAACGTTATTAGTATGGGGCAACAACGATACCATCACCCCGCCGTTTGTAGCGAAGGAGTTCAATAAGCTGATCCCGAACAGTGAGTTGGCTTTTGTGGACAAGTGCGGTCATGCGCCGATGATGGAAGTGCCCGCTGAATTCAATGCTATTCTGCATAAATTCCTGAAAAAGCAGAACCAGCCTGCAACAGTTGGGTGAAGGTTCTTGTCTTCAAAGGAGTTTTTACAGAACCGCTACTTAAACAAATAAAGCCGCTATCCATGTTAACCCGTGAATTATTATCTCAGTCCCTCCCTTCCCTTCGCCTGCAGGATAAGGTGCACGAGGCATTGCAACTGATGAATGACAACCATGTCACCCATCTGCCAATCACCGACAGCGACAAATATATCGGCATTGTAAGTGAGGAAGATCTTTTACAGGCGGACAATGATAATTCCACGCTGGAGCAACTGGAACAATCTTTCTTTAATGTATCAGTAAAGGAGGATGAACATTTTCTGAAAGCTGTGCAGACGGCTGCAGAAAACGGGTTGAGCGTTGTACCGGTGATATCAGAAGAAAATGAACTGGCCGGTACTGTAGCCTACATCGACCTGTTGCGCTATGCTTCAGAGTTTATGAGCCTGAATGAACCTGGCGGTTTGATAGTACTTGAAATTGCCAGCAACCAGTATTCGTTCAATGAGCTAAGCAAGCTGGTGGAAACAAATGACGCACAGATCACACAACTCAATACATCCAACAATGCAGAAACCGGGATGATGCAGGTAACCATCCGTATCAATAAGCCGGAAGTTTCAGATATCGTCGCCACCTTTCAGCGTTATGAGTATAATGTAAAATACTCATTTGGCGAAGAACAATATGCAAACGAACTGCGCAACAACTATGATAACCTGATGAATTACCTGAAGATGGATTAATGCAGTTACTGTTACAGACTTTGACAAATTCCGGTTAATTTAGCCCCTTACCTCAACAGGATGCTGCGGATCAGGAAATACAACTGGCTGATTTTCTTTTTTTGTTTGTGCTGGCTTCGTGTGCCGGCGCAGATAGCTGATACAGCTCAATCGCCCATCCGGGAGACACCCGGTTACTATACCATCGGCAACATTATTATCACCGGGAATAAAAAAACCAGGAAG
This sequence comes from Chitinophagaceae bacterium, assembly GCA_031395125.1. Taxonomy (GTDB): domain Bacteria; phylum Bacteroidota; class Bacteroidia; order Chitinophagales; family Chitinophagaceae; genus JJ008. Next base: position 6,877 of record JANNUI010000310.1, read on the forward strand.
GAGATCATTGAAAGAGAACTGACCTTTAAAAGGGAGGAGCAGATTTCTGCCGGAGACCTGGTCAGGAAAATGGAAACCGGGCGGCAACAACTAATGAACACCACCCTTTTTAATCATGTAAAGGTGGCAACAAAGGATTTTGATGGCAACCGGGTAAATATACTGGTGGAACTAAAGGAAAGATGGTACATGTTCCCGGTTCCTGTTTTCAGACCGGTGGACCGTAACCTGAACCAATGGCTGGTGGAGCAAAAAGGCAGCCTGGACCGGGTAAACTACGGCGCTAAATTTTCTTATAATAATGCCACTGGCAGGAATGACAAGTTCCGCCTCTGGCTGATCAATGGGTACACAAAACAAATCTCATTCAGCTACAACCGTCCCTACATTGACAAAAACCTGAAATGGGGAATTGCCACCTCCTTTGCCTGGGGAAAGAACCGGGAGATCAACTATAACACGGTGGGGGACAAGCAGGTTTTCCTGAAAGATCCGGGCAGTTATTTACGCCGGTTTATGAACGGCAATATCGGGGTTTCATTCAGACCGGCCATCCGGACAAGACACAGCTTCGGGATCGGCTTTTCATCAGAAGAAGTGAACGACACCATTGTGTTGCTGAACCCCTCTTATTTTAAAACGGGCCGCAACCGTATTGGCTATCCCAGTCTTTATTATAACATGAGTTATTTTGATGTGGATTATATCCCGTACCCTACCAAAGGGTATGCAGTGCAGGTATCGCTTAGCAAAAACGGTTTGAACAGCAACATCAATCTCTGGCAACTGCATGTAAAAGGACTGGCCAACTGGCCGGTTGCCCGTAAAACTTTTTTGCACCTGAATGGGTATGCAGGCATCAAGCTTCCATTTAAGCAGCCCTGGTTCAACCAACGATTTTTTGGATATGGCGACATCTATTTGCAGGGCTATGAATATTATGTGACAGACGGGGTAGCCGGCGGCTTTCTGAAAACGACCCTGAGCCGGGAACTGTTGAATTTCAAACTAAGACGGCCAAAAGGAAAAGGCAGGGAAGCAGAACGGATACCTTTCCGGGTGTTTGGGAAAATTTATGGCAACTCGGGTTATGTTTACAACCCGCTGCCAGGCGATAATGATCTCTCCAATAAAATACTGTATTCAGGCGGCATAGGAATTGATATCATAACACTATATGATCTGGCCATCCGCCTGGAATGGTCTTTCAACCAAATAGGGCAAAACGGACTATTTTTACACCGCAAGACCATCTTTTAATCAACATGAAGGCAGCTATCTACAGCCGGGTAATGGAGGAGGAACAACAGAAAGATTTTCAGTTGTTTTTTGACGAGCTGGCGGCGCAAAAAATTGAACCAGTTATTTTCCAACCTTTTTTTCAGCAGGTAAAAGATAAGATCAATCTCCCCCCGGGCACACAGATATTTGCTGAGTCGGCAGATCTTTCAGATGAAATTGAGTTCATTATCAGTCTTGGGGGCGATGGCACCCTGCTGGATACCGTAACATTGGTCAGGGATAAACATGTTGCTATCATGGGTATCAACTTCGGCCGGCTCGGCTTCCTTGCCAGCATCGGCCGGGAAGAAGTGAAAATGGCTGTGAAGGCCATTGCCAGGCGAACCTATGTGGTGGATAAAAGAACCATGATACATGTGGATGCCAACATACCGCTGTTTGGGGATATACCCTATGCCCTCAATGAATTTTCCATTCACAAAAGAGATGTGGCGTCCATGATCAAGATCCACACTTACCTGAATGGTGAATTTCTGAATACCTATTGGGCCGACGGGCTGATCGTGGCCACACCCACCGGCTCCACCGGTTATTCATTAAGCTGTAACGGCCCGGTGGTTTTTCCCGACTCGGGCAGTTTTGTAATTACCCCTGTGGCGCCGCATAACCTGAATGTGCGGCCTATCATTGTGCCTGACAACAATATCATTTCTTTTGAAATAGAAAGCCGGTCTGAGCAAATCATCTGCGCCCTGGACTCCCGCCGGGAAATAGTAAGTAAAGACATACAACTTGCTGTGAAAAAGGAAGCATTTGGCATCAGCCTGGTACGCCTGAGTGAGAACAATTTCCTGCAAACCCTGCGCAATAAACTGACCTGGGGGCTGGATAAACGGAACTAAATTACCCACTCAGTAAAAGAAAATTGTACTTTTATCGTTTAATAAATCCCGAACCGTATTTAAGTTATGACGAAAAAGATATTTGCCGCTATTACCCTGACAGCAGTCCTCTCCTTTTCAGCAGGAACAATTTCAGCACAAAACGCTGTGGTACAGGAAGGTGAGTTTGGAATTGGGGTTGGTGCAGGGCACTATTTCGGCGACCTGAACACCCGGTCCAAGTTTAACCGGGCCAAAATGGCTGCAAGCATTTTCTTCCGCAAAAACCTCGGAAACTATATAGCAGTAAGGGTGGGCGCCTCCTTTGTCCAATTGGGTTACTCTGACAAGTACAATACGCACAATACGTACATGCAGACCCGTAACCTGAGCTTTAACACCCGGGTGTGGGAACTGTCCCTGCAGGGGGATTTTAATTTCTTCCGTTTTATGCCGGGTGAGCCTGAGTTCAGTTTCACACCTTATATTACTCTCGGGGCAGGTATTTTCAGTTACGACCCCTATGCATACCTGCAGGGAAGAAAAGTGAACCTGCGACCATTGGGCACAGAAGGGCAGGGCAGCAATACCTACAGTTCCATGGCCATCTGCATACCTTTTGGCGGAGGAGTGAAGTATGCACTGAGCGACCGCATCAATATTGGTTTTGAGGTCCTGCACCGGTTTACCAACACAGATTATTTAGACGATGTAAGCAAAACCTATCCTGATGCTGCTGTGTTTCCGCTGAACCCCGACGGCAGCCCTTCAGATGGATTTCTTTTATACGACCGATCTTATGAGTATGGCACCCCAATCGGTATCAAGGGCCGGCAGCGGGGAAACAGCAAACAGAAAGACCAGTTTGTAACGGCCATGTTTCATATCTCCTTCAACCTGCAGTCGTACAAATGCCCGACGGCAAATTGATCCCCGGCTGTTGAAAATCACCCGCAGGTGTTAGCTACAAGTAATGTTATTCTTATTATTTAGTAACTTGGTTAAACCACTTTACTCAAGTAACCGTCTATTATCAAACCCTGCCCGTTTCGTTCAGGCGGGCATTTTTTAAACCAATAAATTAAATTGTATGCGCCTGACAAAATTATTTTTTAGCCTTGCTGTCGTTTCAGTATTTGCCCTTGGAACAGCTTTCTTTCCTGCCGGCAAAACAGTTGGCGACTGGTTTTTCCTCGAGGACAAAAAGGTAGGCTTTGGTGTTGATCATGATGTTATTCATTTCGGGAACTGGAAAGACGATGTGCGCCAGATAAAACTGAAAGTAACCGATGGCCCGCTGCGGATGTACAGTATGAAGATCCATTTTGACAATGGGGACGTGCAGGATGTGGAACTCCGGAATAAGTTCAATGCAGGATCCGAAAGCCGGGTGATTGACATGAATGGTGGCCTTCGCCACCTCAGTAAGATCGAATTCTGGTACGAAACCCGGGGCTACCTGAGAGGAAGATCAAGAATAGCGGTTTGGGGAAGAAATTAATTTCCCGGGAGTTGGTATGATTCATAACAGTTTACCGAGTGCCCTGCTTAGGCGGGGCACTTCTTTTTTCCCGGATGCTGCCGAATGCGGTGAATCCGCAATAACTTTGATCTCGTTTTAATGGCTCTGTATGTCCGCATTTGTTGAAAAAATAGATAAACAGCAACTTCCCCGCCATATCGCCATCATCATGGATGGTAATGGGCGATGGGCAAGAGAGAAAGGCGAAGACAGGCTCTTTGGCCACTTTCATGGCGTGGAGAG
>JANNUI010000312.1:0-1691 GCA_031395125.1 Chitinophagaceae bacterium
TTCAGCGCAAATGGACTTGCCGTCCGGTGCTGGAAATACCCGGGCAAAAACTACTGAAGAAGTAGGCATTACTGATATCACTATTAGTTATTCCAGGCCGGATGTAAATGGCCGCGAAGGAAAAATATGGGGCACATTGGTAACGAACGGTTTCAGCACCACCAATTTTATAACTAATAAAAATACCAGTCCCTGGAGGGCAGGCGCCAATGACAATACGACCATAACATTTGAGCATGATGTAAAAGTGGAGGGTAAAAATGTGAAAGCGGGAACATATGGAGTGTTTATGGCTGTCTGGCCTGATAGCGTGATGGTCATACTTTCCAGTCAAAGCAACGCATGGGGAAGTTTTTATTATGAAGAAAAATATGATGCATTAAGGGTAAATGTAAAACCTGTTGCCCTGGATAAAAGCGTGGAGTGGCTGAAGTATGAGTTTATTGAACACAGGGAAAAACATTGTGTAATTGCTTTGCAGTGGGAAAAACTATCTGTTCCTTTTAAAGTAGAAGTGGATGTTGATCATATCGTTTTGACAAGGTTAAGGGAGCAGGTGACCAGCCAGAAAGGATTTAACAGTACTAATATGATCCAGGCATCATCATTTTGTTTTAACAAGAACATCAACCTGGAGGAGGCATTAGGCTGGGCTCAACGGGCGATTAGTGGTTTCCAGGGTCAGAAGAGCTATCCAAGTCTCAGGAATCTTGCTACGGGATATGAAAAACTGAACCGCCTGTCACAGGCAGATTCAGTAATGAATGAAGCCCTGGCAATGGCGACCGTCAACCAGTATATAGGTTATGGCAGGGCCCTGATAACACAGAAAAGGAACGACAAAGCGGTAGAGATCATGACGGCAGGAAAAACAAAATTCGGGGATGTGTTTGCCGTGAACAACGGGCTGATGTTTGCTTATTCGGCAAAAGCTGATTTTACAAAAGCACTGGAACATGCAAATAAAGCATTGACTCAGGCCCCGAATGAACAAGCCAAAACCACCATTAACGGCAATATTGCAAAATTGAAAGAAGGGAAAGATATTAATTAATAATGGCAGAAATAAAGACAAAAAAGAATGATGCCAGCGTGGAGGCTTTTCTTCAAACCATCAGGGAGGAAGAAAAGAGAAAAGATTGTATGACCGTACTGACCATGATGCGCAAGGTCACCAAAGAAGAGCCAAAAATGTGGGGCACCAGCATTGTGGGTTTCGGCAGCTACCATTATAAATCTACAAGAAGCAAACAGGAAGGGGATTGGTACATTACCGGGTTTTCACCCAGGAAGCAAAACCTCACATTGTATATTATGCCCGGTATAGATCATTACAAAGACCTGGTAAAAAAGCTGGGGAAATGCAAGACCGGCGGGTCCTGTCTTTACATTAATAAACTGGCAGATGTGGACACAGCTGTTTTGAAAGAACTGATAAGTACAGCGTTTAAGCGGATGAAAGAGATAATCGGCAAAGAAAAATTATTCATCAATTAATAAAATTTTAAGGATGAAACATGCAATAAGCTGGTTTGAAATACCCGGTACCGACATTGAGAGGGCAGCAAAATTCTATGAAGCAATTTTCAGCATAAAACTCAACCCGCTGGACCTCCCCAATATTAAAATGAGGATGTTTCCGGTAGACAACCCGATGGAAGGTATCGGGGGTGCCGTGGTGGACAGCGGAG